>DATBUG010000255.1:0-1555 GCA_036516315.1 Citricoccus sp. | reverse complement strand
CCCGGACTGATCGGACTCTACGGCGCCCTGTTGAGCCCTGGGGTTACAGGCGCTCGACCTCGATGAACTCGACCGCCTGGGAGGCACCCCGGTTCTCCACCCGGTGTTCCGAGCCCGCGGGCCGGGAGTAGCTCTGCCCCGTCACCAGCTCGGCCACGATCTCACTGCCGTCCGCGGCCACCACGTGCATCTGCCCGGTAACCAGGGGAACCACCACGTAGTCGTGCTCGTGGCGGTGCAGGGGGATGGCACCACCGGGGTCGATGGTCCACTTCGTCACCCGGAAGCGGTCGTTCTCCAGCTGCACCTCGCTGCGGGACGAGTCCTCGGTCACCGTCGTTCCTTTCCACGTCATCCGGGGCCTGACGTGACCCCGAGCACAGGATACCGAGCGTCATGTTCACCGGGACGAGGCCCCCGGGGGCGCGGCCCAGCCGGGCGCGCCCCGCGCGTCGTCAGGAATCGTCAGCAGTCACTGGGAGAGGTCAGGGACGGGCCCTCTCCATCCGCCGGTACCGGCCCGCCGCAGGGTCAGGTACAACCGGTGCGCGGTGATGACCACCACCAGCCAGGCGGCCCCGAGCACCCAGGCCACCAGGACGTCCGTGAACCAGTGGTGGCCCAGGTAGACCCGGCTGAGGCCGATCGTCACGGCGAAGACGGCGGCGGTCGTGATGGTCAGGACGCGTGCGGCGCGGGTCCGCTGGCGCAGCACCAGCAGGTAGGCCACGATCCCGGCGACGACAAAGGCGTTGAGGGAGTGCCCGGAGGGGAAGGACGGCGAGTACTCATAGGGTGGGACGGCATCGCTCAGGGCCGGCCGAGCCCGCCCGATGAGGTCCTTGCCGGCCACGGTCATCAGCAGGGACCCGCCTCCGGCGGCCACCATCAGGATGACCGGCGTCCAGGACCGGCGCAGGGCCGCGAGCAGGACCATGATGGCCACCGCCAGCACCGGCATCCCGATCACGCCGCCGACGTTCGTGTAGGCCGTGGCCGCCAGGTTCAACCCCGGGGAGCGCGCGTCGATCATCGTCCCCAGCAGGGGTTCGTCGAGCAGGGCGACGCCGTCCGCCTCGACCACGGACTCGTAGACCTCGGAGGCCAGCCAGGTCATCACCGCGGCCGCGACGGCACCGATCACCAGGAGCAGGACCAGCGACTGGTGCGGACCGATGAGCCCGCCGATCCGGTGGGTCAGGGCGGCCAGCCAGCGACCCAGCGGCGAGACCCACCGGGTGAGGTCGCGGCCGCCCACGAAGCGGTCCTGGCGTACCTCACCCTCCGGTCCGGTGCGGGCGGGTTCATGGGGATGCGGTGCAGTCATGACAGTCCGGTACCGCCTCAGGTCGTGGACACGTGCGTGGACCGCGCGGGCCGGGACACCCCGGGGCCCCGGTCGCGGGTTCTCCTGGACGACGAGGCTAGCCGACCCGGACCGCGCGCCGGAGCGGCACCCGGGGGAGCCGGCTCGCCCGGTCACGCTCATCCCGCCTCCTGCCGCGACGAGGCGGCGGTGATCCGACCGGTGATGAGGCCGGCGTCACGCACGGTA
>DATBUG010000254.1:0-2661 GCA_036516315.1 Citricoccus sp. | reverse complement strand
GCGGCGGATGCTGGAGTACTTCGTGGCCTACCTGCGGACGATGGCCCGGGAGGGTCGGACCCTGGTGGGCGTCGAGCACCGTTTCCACCAGGAGCTCGAGCGCGGAGGTCTCCGGGTCCTCATCAACGGCAGCATCGACCGGCTCGAGCGGGATGCCGACGGGCGACCGGTCATCGTCGACCTCAAGACCGGCCGGCGCGAGCCGTCCAAGGCAGAGCTGCTCCAGCTGCCGCAGTTGGGCGTCTACCAGGCGGCCGTCGCGGCCGGCGCGGTGGCGGACCAGGACCTCGAGCTGGCCACGGAACCCGGCGGCGCCGCCCTCGTGCAGCTGCGCACCAAGAACAAGTCCGTCAAGGTCCAGGAGCAGCCGGCGCTGTCCGCCGAGGACGAGTGGGCCCTGGACCAGGTCTTCACGGCGGCGGCGCACATGGTGGGCCCGCGGTTCCTGGCGGTCCACGGGGGCCCGGACGACCCGGGGTGCGTGCTGCCCGCCGTGTGCCCCATCCACCCCGACGGAAGGCAGACCACCGAATGGCACCGATGACCCAGCAGGCCGCCGTGGCGCAGTACACCCCGGAGGAACTCGCCGAGCGGCTGGGCCAGTACGCCCCGACGCCGGAACAGTCCGCCGTGATCAGCGCTCCCCTCGAGCCACGGCTCGTGGTCGCCGGCGCCGGGTCGGGCAAGACGGCCACGATGTCCGACCGCGTGGTGTGGCTCGTCGCCAACGGCCACCTCGCCCCGGACGAGGTGCTCGGCGTGACCTTCACGCGCAAGGCCGCCGGCGAGCTCGCCCACCGGATCAACCGGAAGCTCGACCTGCTCGCTGAGAGCGGCATCGAGATCGAGGGCACCGATGAGGCCCCGGCCCGCGCCAGCGTCTCGACCTACCACTCCTATGCCCACACGCTCGTGCGGGACCACGGCATGCGCATCGGCCTGGAACCGGACACCGGGATGATCGGGGAGGCCCAGTCCTACCAGCTCGTCTCGCGCCTCGTGCGCGCCTATGACGGTGAACTGGACGTCGACGTCGCGGCGTCGACGATCGTCAAGGGCGTCATCAAGCTCGCCGCGGACTGCGCCGAGCACCTGGTCGAGCCCGAGGACGTGGAGGAGTTCCTCGTCCGGGCCCATGACGACGCCCTGGCCTTGCCCTACAGCGAGAAGCAGGCCGAGGGCAACACCGCCAAGGTCGCCCAGCTCTTTAGCATGCTGCGCCTGCGGCGCATCATGGCGCGCCTGGTGGTGGCCTATCGCACGGCGAAGAACGACGCCGGTGTGATGGACTACGGCGACCTGGTGCGTTACGCGGCCCGCATCGCGAACGAGGTCGAGGTGGTCGGCCAGATCGAGCGCTCGCGGTACCGGGTGGTGCTGCTCGACGAGTTCCAGGACACCTCGCACGCCCAGCTGGAGCTCTTCCGAGGTCTATACGGACGCGACGGCCACCCCGTCACGGCTGTGGGGGACCCGAACCAGTCGATCTACGGGTTCCGCGGGGCCTCGGCGGGGCAGTTGTTCGCCTTCCCGGGCCAGTTCCCCGTCCCTGAACCGGACGGGGGCGCCCGACCCGCACCGGTCAGCTACCTGACCACCGCGTGGCGCAATTCGCTCAACGTCCTGGCCGCTGCGAACACGGTGGCCGGACCCTTGCGCACTGCGCCGGTCAACGACATCGAGGTCAAACCGCTGGCACCGTCACCGGCCGCCGTGGACGGAGAGGTCACGGTGTCCTGGCTGCCGGACTCGGAGCAGGAGGCGGCGGCCGTGGTGGCCGCCCTGCGCGAGGCCGCGGACGAGCACCTGCCCGTGGCCGAACGCCGCACCCGGGCCGTGTTGTGCCGCACCCGGCGCCAGTTCGAACCGCTCATGGAGGCCCTTGACGAGGCCGGAATCCCGTACGAGGTGCTGGGGCTGTCCGGACTGCTGTCGATCCCCGAGGTCGCGGACGTCATCGCCGTCCTGCAGGTGATCTCCGACCCAACCCGGTCGGACCACCTGATGCGCATCCTCACCGGTGCGCGCTGGCGGATCGGCCCGGCGGACCTGATGGCACTGCAGGAACGGGCCGCCGCCCTGGCCCGGAGCCGCCGCGCCTCCGGTCCCCGCCAGGAGCAGGACCCCGCCACGCCAAACCCCGCCACGCAGGACACCTCCCCGGAGGAGGAGTCCGAGGGAGCCTCCCTCATCGAGGCGTTGCACTGGCTGCCCGATGCGGGGTGGGCCTCGCCCACGGGACGGTCGTTCAGCGAGGAGGGGCTGCGGCGGTTGGGCGCCCTGGAGGCCGAGCTGCGGATGCTCTCCGGCCAGACGGGGCTCGAGCTGCCGGGCCTGATCCGGCTGGTGGAGAAGACCCTGGGTCTGGACATCGAGGTCGCTGCCCGCCCCGGCATCACCGGTGTGGCGGCACGCCGCCACCTGGACGCCTTCCTCGATGCCGCGCGGGACTTCTCCCATGGCGCCGAGGAGGGCTCCAGCACGGACCTGACGGCCTTCCTCGCCTGGCTGGACGCGGCCGAGGAACGCGAGAACGGCCTGGGGATCACCGGCGTCGAGCCCCGCCACGACGCCGTCCAGCTGCTCACGGCCCACGCCTCCAAGGGCCTGGAATGGGACGTGGTCGCGGTGCCCGGCATGGTGGACGGCCAGTTCCCCGGG
>DATBUG010000253.1:0-1929 GCA_036516315.1 Citricoccus sp. | reverse complement strand
TCCGGGTGCCTCTCGCGGTAGGCCGCCAGCAGCGCGTCCAGGTCGACCAGGTCTTCGGGAAGGGCCACGGTGCCGGCCCGCTCGGCGGCGGGCGCGGGGGTCTGAGCGTTCATGGCACCACTGTTCCACGAACCCGAAACCCCCCGGTAGACGGACGGTGAACATGACCGCGGGCCGTGGCTTGCGGGCGGTGGCTCCGCCCGCGGCCGGACAGGTGGCACTGGGGTGTGAGCACGCATTGTCCCGTCCCGAGCGCGGGGCGCAGGATGGCGCCATGTCTGGTTCGATCGTTCCCGGTGCTGGCCCGGTGGGCGGTCCGGGGGAGGGCCCGGCAGGCGGGCTGCTGGGCGTCCCGGCAGATGCTGGGTTCCCGGGCCCGGTCCCCGGCCCGGTCCCCGGCCCTGTCCCCGGCCCGGTCGCTGGTCCCGGGCTCGGCCCGGCCACGACCGCCATCTCCGTGCCCGCCGACGCCGGCGCCCCGGGGGACGCGGACGTGCGGGGACCGCTGTTCAGCCTCGAGGAGTACGCCCAGCGCCTGGAGGCCGTCCGGGAGCGCATGGACCGGCAGGGGCTGGCCACGCTGCTGGTGGCAGACCCGGCCAACATCTTCTACCTGACCGGGTACGACGCCTGGTCCTTCTACACCCCGCAGGTGCTCTTCGTGCCGCTGGAGGGGCCCATGCTGCTGTTCCTGCGCCAGATGGACGCCCAGGGCGCGTTCCGGACGTCCTGGCTGCCTGGGGACCAGGTCCTGGGCTACCCGGAGCGGTACGTGCACCAGGCGCGGATCCACCCGTTCGACTGGGTCGCCGAGGTGCTGCGTGAGCGGGGCCTGGTGCAGCGGGGCGTCCGGGGTGAGGCGGGCCTGGAGATGGACGCCCACTTCTTCACGCCCCGGGCGTACCACGCCCTGCAGCGGGGCATCCCCGAGTGGACCTACGCGGACAGCGCCGAGCTGGTGAACTGGGTGCGCTCGGTGAAGTCCGAGGCCGAGATCCGCTACCTGCGCCGGGCCGCGCGGGTGACTACCGTCTCGATGCAGGCGGCGATCGACGCGATCGAACCCGGCGTGCCCCAGAACCGGGTGGCCGCGCACATCTCCGCGGCCCAGGCGGCCGGCGTCGAGGACGCCTTCGGGGACTTCCCGGCGATCGTGCCGATGCTGCCCACCGGCCGCAGCGCCGACACCCCGCACCTGACCTGGTCGGACCGGGTGCTGCGGGAGGGGGACGCCATGTCGGTGGAACTGGCCGGCGTCCACCACCGCTACCACGTCCCCCTGGCCCGCACCGTGGCGCTGGGGACGCCCTCCGCCGAGTTGCTCGTGCTCGAGGAGGCCGTGGGGGCCGGGTTGCAGGCCGTGCTGGACGCCACCGCGCCGGGCGTGCCGGTGAGCGAGCTGGCCCGGGTGTGGGCCAGCGCCCTGGGGGTCTATGGGCTGGAGAAGCCGAGCCGGCTGGGTTACTCGATCGGCATCGGCTACCCCCCGGACTGGGGTGAGCGCACCATCAGCATCCGGGCCGAGGACGGGACTGTGCTGGCGGAGAACATGACCTTCCACGTGATCTGCGGGATGTGGATGACCGGGTACGGCTACGAGCTCTCCGAGTCCATCCGCGTCACCGCCACCGGCGTGGAGACCTTCACCGACTTCCCCCGGCTGATCCTCCGCAAATGACCGCCCGCGGGGTGAGGCCCTGCGGGTGTCCCGCTCACGGGCTCGCAGAATCGATGACCCTGCGGATGAGCTCGTCCAGGTCCGGGTCACGCTGACGGTCCGCCTCGTCATAGGCACCGCTCCCCGATCCGGACGTCACCGTCCACTGGAAGGCGTCCCGGACCGGGCCCGGACTGCGCCCGGGTGCCGGCCGGGCCGCCGCGCCGGAACCACCGCGTCCCGCGATCCGGCGGGCCGCCCGCGCGGCCGGA
>DATBUG010000252.1:0-3153 GCA_036516315.1 Citricoccus sp. | reverse complement strand
GCGCCGGGCTCCGCCGCTGCGGTCACGCCGCCCGCCTCACCGGAGGGACCGGACGGCTTCGCAGTGCCGGTCGTCACCGCTCCGGGCGCGGCCGCCGCGGCGAGCCCGGGATCGGCCGCGGCGCGCCGGAACGGCAACCGCGCCAGCGCTCCCCGGTTCCGTTCCTCCATCCCGCGCAGGTCGGAGGCGATGATGGTGTTGATCCAGCGCGACTGGGGGTCGGCGTCCACCATGATGGCCTTCATCAGCAGCGTGGCCGGCAGCGCCAGGATGGTGCCGAGCGGGCCGAGGATCCAGGCCCAGAACAGCAGGGACAGGAAGGAGACGGTGGGGATCACGCCCACGGCGTCCCCGGTGAACTTCGGCTGGATGATGGCCTGGATGACGAAGTTCAGGACCGAGTAGGCGATGACCACGGCGAAGAACGCGCCCCAGCCGCCCTCCACCAGGCCCAGCAGGGCGGGCGGGACCATGCCGATGATGAACCCGACGTTGGGGATGTAGTTGGTCAGGAAGCTCAGCACGCCCCAGACCCAGATCATCGGCACGCCGATCACGGCGAGCGCCACGACGTCCAGGAGCGCCACGATGAGCCCGAACAGCGTGGTGACGATCCAGTACCGGCGCACACCCTGCGCGAAGTCCGTCAGCGCTTGGCCGAGCTCGTACTTGGCCGTGTTGAGCAGGTCGAGGCGCCGTTCGACGGCCACCGAGTCCATGGCCAGGAAGAACACCGCCATGATGACGGTGGCCAGCAGGCCGATGATGGCGGTGACGTTGGACAGCACCGTGGTCAGCAGGCTGGTGGCGGTGGACACCACGGTGGACATGTTCAGCCCGGCCAGCTGCTCGACGACCATGTCCGGGGTGACGCCGAAACTGCCGATCCAGTCGACCATGCCCACGTAGATGCTGGTGAACTGCGCGCTGTACTGCGGCAGGGCCATGACCAGCTCGGAGGCGGACCACAGGACCAGGGCCATGAAGACGAACAGCACCACCACCACGAGCAGGACCGTGACGCTCGCTCCCAGGAAGCGCGGGACCCGGCGGCGGATCATCCAGGCCTGCAGCGGGTAGGCGATGATCACCAGGTTCACGCCGAGGAACACCGGTCCGATGATGCTCTGCAGCCCCTGGACGAACTGCAGGGCGATGACCAGACCGGCCAGGCACAGCACGATGACCAGGAACCGTGGCCAGATCCGGTGCGTCGTCTCCCCGATCGCCGCCTCGTCATATGCCGCGTCCGCGGCCTGCGCCTTATCCACGCCCTGCAGTCTACGGCGCACGCTCCGCCCGCCCCCGGGTGCACGACCGGCCCTGCCCGGCCTGCCCCCGTGCGGAATACCGCCCCGTCCTCCGCCCTCGGACTCCGCGGAGAACGGGGCGTGGGGCGGCCTCACCGCAGGCCGGGGCCGCCGCCGAGGATCGCCCTGCTGAAGACGCGGCGCGCTACCGGGTCGTCCCGGTGGTCGACGGCGACCCGGGACCGACGGGTCACCGACGTGGGCGGGGTGTCCGGCGCGGACCGGGTCGCTGGGGCGGCCGGGGGCTCCACCGTGGCCGGAGCGTCCGACGCGGCGGGTGTCACCGCCGGACGCACCGCGCCGCGGGCAACCCGGGCCAGGCGGCGGGATCCGTGGTCGGCAACGGATTCGAGGGTGGGGCGCAGCATCGTGGTCAACTCCGTAGACTGGTGCCAAGAACGCTCTGCAGAGTTTTCTCTGCAAATGTAACGATGCAAAGGTATCTCTGCACATGCTGAATGACAAGTCCCCCGCTCCGGGCACGCCCTTGCCCGGCGCCTCCGGCCCGCAGGCCCCGGCATCCCCCGCCTCCCCGGACCCGGTCAACCCGGGGCCCGCGCAGCTCCCCGGGGTCTCGCCCCGGCGGGTCGATGCACGCGCCATGAAGGCCTTCGCCCACCCGCTGCGGATGGCCATCTACGCCCACCTGACCGACACCGGATCCGCCACGGCCACCGCGCTCGCCCGCCACCTGCACGAGAGCACGGGCCAGACGAGCTACCACCTGCGGCAGCTGGAGAAGCACGGCTTCGTGGAGGAGGACACCGGCCGGGGGACGGGGCGCGAGCGCTGGTGGAAACCGGTCGGGTTCTCCGTGCCGACCTACGACCTGGCGCAGGACGAGGCGAACAAGCCGGCCATCCAGGCCATGCTCCAGGCCTCCCTCGACCAGCGCGCGAGAGCCCTGGCGCGCTGGCTGTCCGTCGAGACCAGCGAGGACCCCGCGTGGATCCAGGCGTCGGTGGACAACACGAGCACCCAGGACCTCACGGCGGCCCAGGCGCGGGCGATGACCGAGGAGCTCATGTCCGTCATCGAGCGGTACATGCGCAGCCCTGCCGACCAGCCCGGCACCACGTCAGGTGCCACGGGGACGGACGAGGCGGGGCCGGCGTCGGGCCCGGGCGAGGACGAGGGCGAGGGCGAGGACGAGGGTAAGGACGCGGCGCCGACGCGCCGGGTGCGCCTCTATCTCAGCGTGTTCCCCCTGCCGGACGGCGACGCTGACGGTGACACGCAGGGATAAGTTACCGGCCGGTATTGCATCTGCGGCCCGCTGTTGGCACGCTCAAGGTGAGACACGTCAGTAGCCCCTGAGAGGACCCCACCATGCGCCGTCGGATGTTCGAGACCGAGCACGACGACTTCCGCGAGTCCGTCGCCGAGTTCGTCAAGCGTCATGTCACCCCGTACGTCGAGCAGTGGGCGGAGGACAAGGCCCTGCCCCGGGAGATGTGGCGTGCCGCCGGCGAGCAGGGCCTGCTGGGGCTGGAGATCCCCGAGGAGCACGGGGGCGGGTACCCGCAGGACTACCGCTTCAACGCCGTCCTGTTCGAGGAACTGTCCAAGGTCAACTTCGCCCTGCCGTCCTGCATCGGCATCCACGCGGACATCGTGCCCCCGTACATCGTCAAGCTGGGCACCCCGGAGCAGCACCGCCGTTGGCTGCCGGGGATCGCCGACGGGTCCATCATCGCGGCCATCGCCATGACCGAGCCCTCCGGCGGATCCGACCTGGCCAACCTGCGCACCACCGCCGTGAGGGACGGGGACGACTGGATCATCAACGGCTCGAAGACCTTCATCACCAACGGATACTCGGCCGACCTGGTGATCGTGGCCG
>DATBUG010000251.1:0-3372 GCA_036516315.1 Citricoccus sp. | reverse complement strand
CCTCATGGGGATGTTCGTCGTCGGGCACGCGGCGAGCCTGCTCGCCCCGGACTTCCCCACCATGCTCGTGGCCCGCTTCATCTCCGGGTTGCCCCACGGCGCCTACTTCTCCGCGGCGGCCCTGGCCGCGGCGCACCTGGCGGGCCCGGCACGGCGGGGTCAGGCCACTGCGTGGGTCATGGCGGGGCTGTCCGTGGCGAACCTGGTGGGCGTCCCCGTGGCGACCTGGCTGGGCCAGAGCGCCGGGTGGCGGTGGATGTTCGTCATCACCGGGGCCCTCGGCGCGGCGACCGTCGCCGCCGTCGCCTGGCTGGTGCCCGCCATCCCCGCCCCCTCGGGGTCCTCGGTGCGCAGCGAGCTCAGCGCCCTGCGCTCCGGACGGCTCTGGCGCGCCGTGGTGGTGGGCACCATCGGCTTCGCAGGGATGTTCGCGCTGTACACGTACATCGCCCCGGTCTTCGTCCAGGTGGGCGGTCTGCCGGAACGCCTCGTGCCCGTGATCATGGTCCTCTACGGCGTGGGCATGGTGACGGGCACGCTGCTGGGCGGGGCGTGGTCCGACCGCTCCGCGACGCGCACCCTGCAGTGGATGCTGGGGGCGGTGGCCGTGGCCCTGGCCCTCTTCAGCCTGACGGCCCCGTGGTGGGTGCTGTCCCTGCTGCCCCTGCTGGCCGCCGCGACCGCCGCCTCGGCGCTCGTCCCGGCCCTGCAGGTCCTGCTCGTGGACGCCGCCCCGCACGCTCCGCAACTGTCCGGGGCCCTGAACCACTCGGCCCTCAACCTCGCCAACGCGATGGGTGCCTGGGTGGGCGCGGCCGTCATCTCGGCCGGCGCCGGCTTGCAGGTGCCGGCCGGCGCCGGGGCCGCCATGGCCGCCGCGGGTTGCCTGCTGTCCCTGGCCCTGCTCGCCCCGCGCCGGGTCTCCTCCCGGCGCTGACCTCGGGCGACGCCGGCCGGATGCGCGGCCGCGCCGAGGTTGACACGCCAGGTGCGGACTGTGAGGTTGAGGGGACGTGGGGCGACCGCATCGGCGGTCAACCGTGGACGGTCCCCCGCGCCACGGCGGACACTACTCGTGTCTGCACACTGCACACTGCACGGCAAGCACGAAGGGGAACACGTCATGAGCATCATCAGCTGGATCATCATGGGCCTCATCGCGGGCGCCATCGCCCGTCTCATCCTCCCCGGCGACCAGGGCGGTGGATGGCTCGGCGCGCTGATCACCGGCATCCTGGGGGCCATCCTCGGTGGCTGGATCGGCGGGGCACTGTTCGGCCTGGACCTCAACCAGAGCTTCTGGAGCTTCTGGACCTGGGTCTTCGCCATCATCGGCGGCGTGATCGTCGCCTTCATCTGGCAGGCCATCACCCGCCGCCGCGGCAGCAAGGTCTGACCGCACCGCACCAACACGACCGCGAAGGGCGCCCCCGTGGGGGCGCCCTTCATCTGTCCGCGGCACAAGGCTACGGGTCAGGGGCCAGCGGTGTGCTGGGCCATGGCCGAGGCGTACAGGCAGACGGTGGCCGCCGTGGCCACGTTCAGGGACTCGGCCCGCCCGTAGAGCGGCACCGCCACGCGCTCCGCGGCCAGGGCCCGTTCCTGCTCGGACAGCCCCTGGGCCTCGTTGCCGAACAACCACGCCGTGGGCGCCTGCAGCAGGCCCGACGGCGCGCGGTCCAGGACCACGGTGCCGTAACCGTCCGCTGCCAGCACCTGCAGGCCCCGCCTGCCCAGTAGGCCGACCGCCTCGCCCACGGCCACGCCGGTCACGACGGGCAGGTGGAACAGCGACCCCGCGGTGGAACGCACCACCTTGGGATTGAACAGGTCGACCGAGCCGCTCGTCAGCACCACGGCGTCGGCCCCGGCGGCGTCGGCCGCGCGCAGGATGGTCCCGGCGTTGCCGGGATCCTGGACGCGGCACAGGACCGCCGCCAACCGCGGGCTGCCCGGCAACGCCTCGATGACCGCGTCCGCGGAGGTCTCCGGGATCCGGCAGACCGCCAGTACGTCCTGGCCGGTGACCGCATCGCTCATGGCGGTCAACACCTCGTCGCTGGCCCGGCGCACCGGCACGCCTCGCCCGGCGGCGTCGTCGGCCAGGGCGGCCAGGTCCGGGTGCCGTGCGGCCAACCGGGGCGCGACGAACAGCTGGTCCAGGACGCGGCCCGCGGCCCACTGCGAGGACTCCGTCAGGCCGAGGTGGGCCCGCAACGCCTCGCGGACCGCCTGGGGCCCCTCGGCGAGGAACAGCCCCTCCCGCTGACGGGACGAGCGCCCCGCCAGGCGTGCGACCCTCCGCACCCGGTCGGCCCGGGGGTTGGTCATCACGTCCTGGTCAGGGCGCTCGTTCATGGTCTCCTGCCGCCGGCGATCGGTCGGTGCCGCGCCGGGCGAACGGGGTCCGCCGTGCTTACTTGGCGGCAACCGGGGCGTTGACGTCGGCCGGCAGCGCCTCGCGGGCCGCGGTCACCAGGGTGGCGAAGGCGGCGGAATCGGACACGGCCAGCTCGGCGAGCATGCGGCGGTCCACCTCGACACCGGCGAGCTTCAGGCCCTGCATGAACCGGTTGTAGGTCATGCCATTGGCACGGGCCGCGGCGTTGATACGGGTGATCCACAGCCGACGGAAGTCACCCTTGCGCTTGCGGCGGTGCTGGTAGTTGTAGACGTACGAGTGCAGCAGCTGTTCCTTGGCCTTGCGGTAAAGGCGGGAACGCTGACCGCGGTAGCCGGCTGCGCGGTCCAGGACCACCCGGCGCTTCTTGTGGGCATTGAGAGCCCGCTTCACACGTGCCACGTGCGTACTCCTTCGAATCGGTGCCGGTCGCGCACGACGAGGCGCGACGGCTGGCTGGCTTGCGGCCGGTCAGGCCACGGGGATCTCAGATGCCGAGCATCCGCTTGATGGTCTTGACGCTCGACTTCGAGACCAGCTGGTCGCTGGCCAGACGGCGCGTCAGGGTGGAGGGCTTGTGCTCCAGGTAGTGGCGGCGGTTGGCCTGCTGACGCATCAGCTTGCCGGAACCGGTCACGCGGAAGCGCTTCTTGGCTCCGCTGTGGGTCTTCATCTTCGGCATGGCTGCCGTTCTCCTTCGTGTTGGCCGCCCACCGAGGCGGGCAGTGCTGCATGGGCCCCGCCGTGCACGGGGCCGATCTGGACGGACCGGGGTGCCGGTCCGAAAAGGTGGTGCCGGCCCTACTTCCGGCCGCCCGGCTTGGGGCCGGGCTTCGGGACCGCACCGGGCTTGGGCGCCGGCTTCGGCGCTCCGGGCTTCGGGGCCGCCGGCTTGGGGGCTGCCGTTCCCCCGGAACCCGGCTTCGGCGCCGGGGCGGCAGGCCTGGCCGCCGCGGGCTTGGGAGCCGCGG
>DATBUG010000250.1:0-2832 GCA_036516315.1 Citricoccus sp. | reverse complement strand
CTGGCCGGGCGGCTGGCGACCACCGTGTACCCGGACGTGACCGGGAAGGTGCGCGACGTCGCGGCGATGACCATGGCCGCCCACCTGGCCTACCTGGCCCACGAGGCGCAGGAGGCCTGAACCGCGCCGGGTCCGCCCCGGCCCCGGACCGAGCACCGGACCCGTCACCGTCACCGTCACTGGATCTTCACCCCACGGTGTCCATACTGTGACCTGCCACGCCGGTCACCCGCGAGGGGTGGACCGGTCCCGCTCATACCATGGACGGTGGAGGCGGTGAAACCTCTCGTCCCCTCGTGTGGCGTGGGTGACGACGACGAGTCATCACAAGGCGGTAGGCGTGGCAGAGCAGCTCGACGAACGTGAGGTCCAGCACGACTGGCAGGTCCCGGCCCTGGCGGCGCCACGGAAGGCCGGACAGACGGTGCTCATCACGGGGGCCACCTCGGGCCTGGGTGCGGAGTTCGCGCGCCAGCTGGCCGGCCAGGGCCATCACCTGGTGATCACCGGCCGCGACCCGCTCGCGCTGGTGGGCAAGGCCCAGGGCCTAGAGGCGCAGTACGGGATCTCCGTGGAGACGCTGACCGTGGACCTGTCCACCCGCGAGGGCGTGGACGTGGTGGTGGAACGGATCCGGGCCCGGGAGCAGCCGATCACCATGCTGGTGAACAACGCCGGCGCCGGGCTCGCAACCGAGTTCCACGAGAGCGAGGCCGAGGCCGAGGTGGCGATGCTGCGGTTGCTGGTGGAGGCCCCGATGCTCCTGGCCCACGCGGCCATCCAGGCGTTCCTCGCCCGCGGCGGTGGCCGCATCCTCAACGTGGCCTCCGTGGCCGGGCTGATCCCGGACGGCAGTTACGGGGCGGCCAAGGCCTGGTCCGTGAGCTTCAGCCGGTGGGCCAACACCCGGTACAAGTCCTCCGGGGTGACCGTCACCGCGCTGTGCCCCGGGCTGGTGCGCACCGAGTTCCACCAGCGGGCCGGCATCGACACTTCGAAGTGGCCGCGGTGGGCGTGGATGGACGCGGACGACGTGGTCCGCGAGGGCCTGACCGCCGCCGCGGACGGCCGCAGCGTGTGCGTGCCCTCCCGGCGGTATCGTTCCCTCATGGCGGCGGCCCGGTTCAGCCCGGACGCCGTCCTGGAGCGCTTCAGCCGTTCCGAAGCCAAGACAGCCAAGACAGCCAAGACAGCCAAGGCACGCAAGACCGCCGGGTGACGCGCGGTCGACCGTCGGAAGGAACGGGAACCGCATGACCATCCTCGTGGGCTACACGGCCAGCAACGAGTCGAAGGCCGCCCTCGCCGAGGCGATCCGCCTCGCCCGCATCGCCCACGAGGACCTGCTGGTGGTCAACGCCGGCCCCGGCGGTGAGCACAAGCACGAGGCCATGGTCACCGAGGACGAGCAGCTCGAACTGCAGGGCGTCCTCGACGCCTCCGGGTTGCGGGCCGAGTTCCGCCAGTACGCCCGCGGCCGGTCCACGGTGGACGAGATCAGGGACCTGGCCGCCGAGGTCCAGCCCTCGCTCGTGGTGATCGGCCTGCGCCGGCGCGGGACCTTCGGCCGGGTCCTCATGGGCTCCGTGGCGGACACCCTGCTGCAGCAGCTCGACCAGCCGGTGCTGTGCGTCAAGGAGTCCCCGGACCGGCCGGCCGGCGTGCACCGCGACGCCCTGCCGCAGGACGTCACCGCGGCCGATGAACCGCGGGACCTGCCGGGCCCGTCCCCGGCCCGCGAGGACGACCTGGACCCCGGCCCGGCGGGGCGCCTGCGTCACTGACCCGCCACGGATCGGCAGCCGGGCTGCCACGGACCTGCCGCTGGCCCGCCACGGACGCCCCGGCCGCGGCGTCGTGCCTGACGGCAACCGGCCAGGGTGGCGCGGATCAATCCCCATCGAGGTCGACGTCCGGCCGGGCCCGTGAGGCGCCCGTGCGCACGCCGTCCTCGTCCTCGTCCGGTGCCTCCGCCAGGGCGGCCTTCTCCTTGCGCTCCTGGTAGACCGCCTCGCCGGGGCCGGCGAACTCGCGGTTGCGCTCGATCGCGGTGATCGAGCCGGTGAACATGGAGGAGTCCTCACTGGCCCTGGTCAGCGGCGTGGAGCCCGTGACGGTGGATTCGGCGCCGGTCGCCGTCCGCTGCGGTCCCATGGGGGCGGGCGCTCCGTTGCCCGCGTCCACGCGTGGCAGGGTGCTGGTGGCCGGCCGGGACTCGCGCCCGGTCTCGCGTGGCACCTCGCGCCCGGTCTCGTGCGCGGCGCCGGGCTCGCGGCCGGCGGCGTCGTCGTGCCGGGCGTCCTCCGGTTCCCCGGCACCCCGGCCGTCCTCCTCCGCAGCGCCGGGGGCCAGAGGGAACGCCGCGAGCCCCTCGGCCAGGCGCTGGGCGTAGATCGCCTCGGGGTACTCGCTGCGCAGGAAGGTGACGAGGTCCTCCCGGACCAGGCACCGCAGGTCCCACAGGTCGCCGGAGTTACGGGCCGAGACCACCGCACGGATGGTGACCATCCCGCCGAGCGCCTCGGTGATCTGCAGGGAGCCCTCCTTGCCGTCCCACAGCTCGGTGGACTCCAGCAGGGCCCGCAGCCGTTCGCGGGTGGGCTCCATGGGCACCCGCCAGTCGACCTCCATCTCCACCGTCCCGGACAGCTCGGAGCCCACCCGCGTCCAGTTCTCGAACGGGGTGGTGGTGAAGTGGCTGGAGGGGAAGATCACGCGGCGGCCGTCCCAGATCTTGACCACCACGTAGGACAGCGTGATGTCCTCGATCGTGCCGTAGACGTTGTCCACGGTGACCACGTCACCCACCCGGATCGCGTCCGTGAAGGCCAG
>DATBUG010000249.1:0-7503 GCA_036516315.1 Citricoccus sp. | reverse complement strand
CCACCGGCGCCGTGGTTCGTCCGCGCACCATGTGCTGGTCACTGCCGCAGATGTTGGTGGCCACCAGCCTGAGGATGGCCGCATGGGGAGCGGCCTGCTGGATGCCCATCTTGCTGGCCACCTCGGCCGGCAGCTCCAGCTTGGGATAGTCGGTGGACTCCACGGCGACCTCGCCCGGCCCCTTGTAGACGACGACACGGTTTCCCGTCATGGTTCTTCCTTTCGGTGGTGGTTCCCGGTGGGTACCGGGTGCCTGAGGACTGTCTGGTGGTGGGTGACCTAGGACCCGGGCCCGGTGCCGGGGTCCTGACTACCGGGCATCGTCTCGTCATCAGCCCGTGGTTCGGACTCGGCCACCTCGCGCGGCCTGGCGATCAGGTCGTAGACGAGGGCCGCGGCACAGCTGCCGATCAGCGGCCCGACGATGTACAGCGGGAACTGCGCCCACTGGACCTCACCGCCGAACATCGACTGCACGAGGTTCGGTCCGAAGGTGCGGGCCGGGTTGAGGGACCCTCCGGTGAGCGGAGCGATGACCAGGATGGCGCCGGCCACGGTCAGGCCGATGATGAGCCCGGCCCAGCCCTTGGGTGCACGCTGGTCCACCGCCACGGCCATCACCGCCAGCATGAGCAGGAACGTACCGAGGATTTCCGCCACGACGCCTTGCACGGCGGTCACGCCGTCGCCCAGGGCGGTCGCGCCTCCGCCGAAGTCCACCGCCGGCGTGCCGAAGGCCGCGACGAGCAGCAGGCTGCCGACGGCGGCGCCCACGGCCTGGGCCAGGACGTAAGGCACGACCTCGGCCCAGGGGAAGCGGCGCGTGACCGCGAGCGCGACGGTCACGGCCGGGTTGATGTGGGACCCCGAGACGGCCAGGAAGGCGTAGATCGAGACGGCCACGGCGATGGCGAAGCCCAGGGAGATGAAGCCGATCCCCGCGTAGTCGAGGCTCCCGGCGCCGGCGGTGAGAGCTGCCAGCACGGTGCCGACGCCGAAGACCACCAGCACGCAGGTGCCCAGGACTTCGGCGGCCAGGCGTCGAAGGAGTGAGGGGGGCATGGTCATCCTTCCACGGAACGGAGAGGACAGGGGCCGGAGCGATGAGAAGTGGCTGGAGCGTAAGCAGGGCGTGAAAATCGCGTCAAGGGCCGGTGCGCCGGATGCGCTCACCACCCGACGAGACCGTCGAGCCGCTCCATCATGGCCGGTCCGATGCCGGATACCGCGTCCAGGTCCTCGAGGGACCCGAACGGTCCCACCTGTTCGCGGTGGTCGATGATCCGGGCGGCCAGCGCCGGTCCGATGCCGGGCAGCTGTTCGAGGGTGGCGGCGTCGGCGGTGTTCACGTTGATCGTTCCGGGCCCGGAGCCCGCTGCCCCCGTCCCGGTGCTCCCGCTGGTTGCGGCAGCACCGGCAGCACCGGCAGCACCGGGTGCGGATGGTGTCCCGGCCGCCGGCCCCGCGGCCTCCGCGGGGGTGTCCGGTCCGGGCACGAGGATCTGGCTGGAGTCCACGGCAGGAGCGGCGAGGTTGAGCTGGGCGAGCCGGGCCCGGCCTGTCGGGCCTCCGGCCGCGTAGAGGGCGTCGGCCACGCGTGATCCGGCCGGCAGTTCCACGAGCCCCGGTTCGCGGACCTCACCCGCCACGTGGACGACCAGGGTGTCCGCCGGGCCGGCGCTCGCCGTCCCTGCAGTCGCCGTCGCTGCGACGACCGGGCTCGAGGCGGCCGCGGTCGGTTCGTCCGGTGCCGTCGTGATCTCGTGGTCCTGCCGGCCGTCGAGCACCGCCGGTGACGGCCCCGGTTCACTGCCCGGGCCGGCCGGAGAGGTCAGCCAGCTGACCGTCCACCACGCTCCGGCCATCACGGCCAGCAGCAGGACGGCGGAGGTGATGATCCGGGTGCGCCACAGGGGCGCCACCGGAGGTGGGTCCTCCCAGTCCGCGGTGACGGGGCCGGCGTCGTGGCTGTGGCGTCCCATGCACCCCATGGTGTTCGCCCCATGCCGTCGGCCGCCGCGGACCCTGCGCCGGCAGTGGGTGGAGCGCCTCAGGGGGTACGTTGTGCAGTGAGCATCGGGTTCATGGTGACGCCGAGGGCGCCGAGCCCCAGGTTGGCGGCCAGCACGGCGGGCAACCCGATCACCGGCACCGGCAACGCGGACAGCCTCTGGAGGCGCCCGGCCAGCTCGTGGGCGGCCTCCAGGTTGCCGAAGCCGTGCACGGCGATCCGGTCGGCCGTCTCCGGGGCGTCCGCGTGTTCGGAGGCCTCCCGGACCAGCTCCACGAGCCGCTCCATGGCCCGCGCCGTGGAACGCGGACGGTCGACCAGGGAGACCACGCCGTCCTCCAGGGTGAGCACCGGCTTGACGTGCAGCAACGAGCCCAGCAGGCCCGCCATGGTGCCGATCCGCCCACCGCGGCGCAACTGTTCGAGGTTGGGCACGGTAAAGAACACCCCCGTGTCCTGACTGGCCTCGTCCGCCGCGGCCACGAGCCGGTCGGCGGGGACCCCGAAACCGGCCCCGATCACGGCGTCGATCACGACCGTGCCCAGGGCGAACCCGGCGGTGTGCGAGTCGACCACGGACACGGGGATCAGGGACTCGCGTGCCGCGAGCCGGGCAGCTTCGACCGTCCCGGAGAGCTTGCCGGACAGGTGGATCGAGATGATGTGTTCGTACCCCGCCTCGGCCAGTGACTGGTACACGCCGCTGAACGCCCCGGGTGAGGGACGGGAGGTCTTCACGGCCGTCCCCGCGGCCAGCGCCAGGGGCAGCTCGCGGAGCAGGTCCTCGGTGCCGTCCGTGTAGATCTGCTCGCCGATCATCACGGGCATGGGCACCTGCCGCAGGCCCCGGGCCAGGGGGTGTGCGAGCACCTCGGGCGGGATCGACGCGGAAGAGTCGGTCACCACGGCCGTCCGGCCGCGCTTCGGCGGACGCAGTCCGAGCCGGATGCGGCCCCCCTGGGCCGCGCGCAGCTGCCGGATCCGGGCGAGCATGGCGCCCTGCCACTCGGCGAGATCTGCCATGCCCACTCCCTTCGTCGCGTCGCGGTTCCGCCTTAACCTAGGCGACCCGGGGCACGCTGGCCCCGGGTCGCCGTCGGTGCACCTCAGATGACGATGTTGACCAGCTTCGGCTCGCGCACGATCACCTTGCGCACCTCAGCCCCGTTGAGGGAACGCTGGACGGCCTCGGAGGCCAGCGCCTGCGCCTCCAAATCCGCCGCGGAGATGTCCACGGGCACCTCGAGGCGGTCCCGGACCTTGCCCTTGACCTGCACGACGGCGGTGGTGGTGTCCTCCACCAGCAGGGCCTCGTCCACGGCCGGCCAGCCGGCACGGGCCACGGACGGCTCGTGGCCGAGGCGGGCCCACATGTCCTCGGCCGTGTACGGCGCGAACAGGCTCAGCAGGATGGCCACGGCCTCGACGGCCTCCCGCACCGCGGGGTCGCCCGCCCCTGCACCGGAGTCGATCTCCTTGCGGACGGCGTTGACCAGTTCCATGGTGCGGGCGATCACCACGTTGAACTTGTGGTCGTCCAGGAGCCGGGCCGCGTCGGCCACCGTGCGGTGGGTGACCTGGCGCAGCGCCTTGGCGCCGCCGTCGGGATCGGTGCCCGGCGCCACCCCACCGGCCTGGACGTCCTGGGCCAGGCGCCAGGCCCGGGCCAGGAACTTGGCCGAACCGGACGGGGAGACGTCCGCCCAGTCCACGTCGTCCTCCGGCGGGGAGGCGAAGACCATGGTCAGGCGCACGGCGTCCACGCCGAAGGTGTCCAGCTGCTCGCCCAAATCCACGCCGTTGCCCAGGGACTTGGACATCGCCTTGCCGCCGTTGAGCACCTGCCCCTGGTTCAGCAGCGCCCGGAAGGGCTCGGTGAAGGAGACCAGGCCCATGTCGTAGAGCGCCTTGGTGAAGAAGCGCGAGTACAGCAGGTGCAGGATCGCGTGCTCCACGCCGCCGACGTACTGGTCCACCGGCAGCCAGCGGTCCACGGCGTCCCGGTCGAACACCTGGGCGTCGTCGTTCGCGGAGGCGTAGCGGATGTAGTACCAGGACGAGTCCACGAAGGTATCCATGGTGTCCGTGTCCCGCAGCGCGGCGCCGCCACAGGACGGGCACGTGGTGTTGACCCAGTCCTCGATGCCGGCCAGCGGCGACTTGCCTTTCGGGGCCAGCTGCTCACCGGTGACGTCGGTGGGCAGCAGCACGGGCAGCTGGTCCTGGGGCACCGGCACCTCGCCGCAGTCCGGGCAGTGCACGATCGGGATGGGAGCACCCCAGAAGCGCTGCCGGGACAGCAGCCAGTCACGCAGCCGGTAGTTCACGGTGCCCCGGCCGGTCCCCCGCTCGGCGAGGATCTCGATGGCCCGGCTGATCGCCGCGGCCTTGTCCAGCCCGTCCAGCTCACCCGAGTTCACCAGGGTGCCGTCACCCGTGGTCGCCACCCCGGACACGGCCGGGTCCTCCTCGCCGGTGTCCACCACCATGCGCACGGTCAGGTCCATGGCCCGGGCGAAGTCCAGGTCGCGCTGGTCGTGGGCGGGAACGGCCATGATGGCCCCGGTGCCGTAGTCGGCCAGCACGTAGTCCGAGGCCCAGATCGGCAGCTTCTCGCCGTTGAGCGGGTTCACCGCGTACCGCCCGAGGAAGACGCCCGTCTTGGACCGCTCGGTGGACTGCCGCTCGATCTCCGAGACGTGCGTGAGCTCCTCGCGGTAGGCCTCCAGGGCCTCGCGGTGCTCGGGGTCCACCAGCTCCAGGGCCAGGTCGGCGTCCGCCGCCACCACCATGAAGGTGGAGCCGAACAGGGTGTCGGGGCGGGTGGTGAACACCGTGATGGTCTGGGCGGGCTGGCCGTTGCGCGCCTCGACCTCGAAGTCCACGTGGGCGCCCTCGGACCGGCCGATCCAGTTGCGCTGCATGGCCAGCACGCGCTCGGGCCAGTGGCCCTCGAGCTGCCCCATGTCATCGAGCAGACGGTCCGCGTAGTCGGTGATCTTGAAGTACCACTGGTTCAGCGACTTCTTCGTCACCTGGGTGCCGCACCGTTCGCAGGCACCGTTGACGACCTGCTCGTTGGCCAGCACCGTCTGGTCCTTGGGGCACCAGTTGACCGGGGAGTCCTTGCGGTAGGCCAGGCCGCGGTCATAGAACTGCTGGAACAGCCACTGCGTCCACCGGTAGTACTCGGGGTCTGAGGTGTGCAGCTGCCGGGACCAGTCCGTGGAGATCGCATACCGCTGGAACGAGGCCTTCTGGGTGGCGATGTTGCGGTAGGTCCACTCCGCCGGGTGGGCGTTGTTCTTGATGGCGGCGTTCTCCGCGGGCAGGCCGAAGGAGTCCCAGCCGATCGGGTGCATCACGTCGTAGCCGAGCTGCATCCAGTACCGGGCGACGACGTCCCCCATGGCGAAGGCCTCGGCGTGGCCCATGTGCAGGTCCCCGGAGGGGTAGGGGAACATGTCGAGCACGTAGCGGCGCTCGGCCGAGCCGTCGTCGAACGGCTTGAAGGTCTCGTGCTTCTCCCAGTACCCGCCCCAGCGCTCCTCTAGGGCCCGGAACGAGTACTCCTCGGGCGCGGCCTGGGTGGCCTGCCCGGTCGCGGGGTCCTGTGGAGTGCCTTGCGCTGCCTGGCTCACGGAAGTCCTGTCCTTGGAGTGCGGTGTGATGGAAAGAAGGCGCACGACGCCGGCCCGTCCTGCGGGCGTGCGACGCGCCCATCCATCCTACTCCGGAGCGCCGTCCGTCCAGTCCAGTGAACGCTGGATGGCGCGGCCCCAGTGCTCGAGCAGGTCGTCCCGCTGCCGGGCGTCCATCCGCGGTTCCCAGCGCGCGTCCTCACGCCACAACCCGGCCAATTCGTCCAGTCCGGACCACACCCCGGCGGCCAGTCCCGCCGCGTGGGCGGCGCCGACGGCGGTGGTCTCCACCTGTTCAGGACGGACCACCGGCACGCCCAGGATGTCCGCCTGGAACTGCATGAGGTCGTCGTTGACGGTCATCCCGCCGTCCACGCGCAGCTCCTCGGGGCGCTGCCCGGTGTCCGCCACGACGGCCTCCAACACGTCCCTCGACTGGTAGGCCGTCGCCTCCAGGGCCGCCCGCGCCAGGTGGCCGGCCGTCGCGTAACCGGTGAGCCCGGCGATCAGCCCGCGAGCGTCCGGGCGCCAGTACGGGGCGTAGAGCCCGGAGAAGGCCGGCACGAAGTAGACGCCCCCGTTGTCCTCCACGGTCCCGGCCAGGTCCTCCACCTCGGCCGAGGTCCGGATGATGCCCAGGTTGTCCCGCAGCCACTGCACGAGGGTGCCCGCCACGGCCACCGAGCCCTCCAGGGCGTAGGCGGCCGGTGCGTCCTCGACCTGGTAGGCCACGGTGGTGACGAGGCCATGGGCGGAGGGCTCCGGCGTCGTGCCCGTGTTCTGCAGCAGGAAGCACCCGGTGCCGTAGGTGTTCTTCACGTCCCCGCGGCCGAAGGCCGCCTGGCCGAACGTGGCGGCCTGCTGGTCCCCGAGGATGCCGCACACCGGCACCCCGTCGAGCGGTTCGGCGCCCTGGATGGTCCCGAGGAAGCCGACCGAGGGGTGGATCCGGGGCAGCATCGCCGCGGCCAGGTCCGGGTCGATGCCGAAGACGGAGGCCAGGTCCTCGTCCCAGTCGAGGGTCTGCAGGTCCATCAGCAGGGTGCGGGAGGCGTTGGTGACGTCGGTGGCGTGCACTCCCCCGTCCGTGCCGCCGGTGAGGTTCCACAGGAGCCAGCTGTCGATGGTGCCGGCGCGCAGCCGGCCGTTCCGGGCGAGGTCGGTGGCCTCCGGCACGTTCTCGAGGAGCCAGGAGATCTTGCCCGCGGCGAAGTAGGAGGCCAGGGGGAGCCCGGTGGTGGCGCGGATGGCGTCCTCGTGCCCATCTGCCCGCAGACGCGCCATGAGCGCGTCCGTACGGGTGTCCTGCCAGACCAGGGCCCGGTGGACGGGGCGCCCGGTGTCCGCGTCCCACAGCACCGTGGTCTCCCGCTGGTTGGTGATCCCGACGGCGGCGATGTCCCCCGGGCGCAGGCGGGCTCGGGTGAGGGCCAGGCCGCTGAGCTCGCGGGTGTTCTCCCAGATCTCGACGGGGTCGTGCTCCACCCAGCCCGGTCGCGGGAAGTGCTGGCGGTGCTCACGTTGGGCACTGGCGACGATGGCGCCGGTCTGGTCCATCACCACCACGCGCGTGGACGTGGTGCCCTGGTCGATGCTGATCACGGCGCTGGGAGACATGGCCGCAGGATACCGGCTGTGGACAACGCGGTCCGTGGGCCGAACGCCTGTGCTTGAATGGCCGATGTGGCCTGGAACACGGGATGACCAGGCCCTGATCGGTTGAACTGCTGTGGGGATGGCAGGCCGAGGGCGCGGTAGTGCGGTCCGGTCACTGGCCTCGTGGCCTGACGGAGGGTTCCTCCATGAGTGCACCTGTGAACACGCCATCGTCCATGCGCCCCTCAATGAGGG
>DATBUG010000248.1:0-5327 GCA_036516315.1 Citricoccus sp. | reverse complement strand
GCGCACCGTGTCCGCTCGAGCGTGCCGTCGGGGATGCCTGGACTCGTTAGAGTGTAACGATGATCACAGTCTGCGCCGGTGGGGCCGGTGGGCCCGCATGGTGACGTCAGGCTCTGGACCGCGGGAGGTCGGCCGGCGGTCCGTGCGGTCCCGTCCCGGTGATCCCCGGTTCGAGGACGACGGGCGCCGGATCTTCACCGAGGACGACCTGACCGGGTACTTCCAGGCCGTGGACCCCCGGGACCTGGAGCGTGAACGCCGCCGGCGGCACCGCCGCCACGGTCTCGTGCTGGGCCTGGTGGCGTTCCTGGTCCTCGGCGTGACGCTCACCGCGGTGCAGGTGCTGCGGGGGCACTGGTCCATTCCCGGCTGGGAGGCGGCCCCGCCACAGGAGCCCCTGCTGTGCCCGGCCGGGACCGTCGCCTACGCCCAGGACGCCCCGGTGTCCGTCTACAACGGAACGACCATCGGTGGTCTCGCCGGGGACGTGGCCAACGCCCTGGAACGTCGCGGGTTCTCCATCGCCGGGGTGGGGAACCGGCGCCTGCCCACGTCCAGCATGGTGGCCGTCATCCTGGCCGGTCCGGCCGGCCGCGAGACCGCGTTCGCCGTCCAACGGAACATCGAGGGGTCCGTCTTCCGTCCCGACGGCCGCGAGGAGGGGACCGTGGACGTCATCATGGGCACGAAGTACAGCGGGCTCGTGCCGGCAGAGGACGTCGACATCCGGCCCGGGCCGCTGGACTGCCAGCGGCTCGAGACGGAGTCGGCCTCATCGTCCGGCTAGGCCCGGCAGCACGTCAGCCTGCGCCTCGAGGACGGAACGTGGCGTTCACGGCTCCCTGCGCAGGCGCCGCACAGACCTGAGGACGCGTCCGGCCGCGCGGCGTAGCGGAGAGCGGACGGCTCCGGGGCTGGATCCACCGGCCACGCCCGACGGGTCGGGCGGCTCCGGTGCGGAGGGGACGCGGGTGGTCACCTGGTCGCGGCGGGACGGGATGGGGGCGGAGGCGCCGGCACCGGCCAGGGGCAGGAAGGCCATCAGGGTGCCGGCGTCACCGCGGGCATGGGACAGGGGCCCGCCCGCGGCGATCGAGTCGCGAGCGCGCTGGGACGTCGGCCGGAACCAGTCCGCGAAGCCGGCGTCCGCGGCCGCCTCGAAACCGCTGTCCACGAGTGCGCCGACCTGGGCATGGACGCCGGCGTCCTCGGTCATCGGCCCAGGGGCCTGGGCCAGGTGGTGCCCGAGCTGGTTCCCCGCCCAGCGCTCGAACACCAGGGCGGGGCCGTTGACCACGTCGGCGGGGGCTCCGAAGGCCGTGACGGCATGTCGCTCCGACGGATCAAGCGGCCCACCCGTGGCGGCGAGGACCGCGTCGATGGTCTCTGGGGTGATCGCCTTGGCCGGGTGGTCGTAGGGGGCCGAGGCCAGGTCGGGATCCAGGACGGAGAGCACCGCGGCGGTCAGCGAGTGGTTGCCTGCTGTGGTGGACCAGGCCGGACCGATCCGGTCCGGCGGGGATGCGGCCCCCGCCTGGTCGACGTGCGCGAGCGCCACGAGCTGGCGTTGCATCAGGGGGCGGGGACCGAGCATGTTCTGGATGGCGAACCGGCCACCGTGGATGGAATTGCGCACGGCCAGGTAATGCCACTCCGTCGCGTGCGGTCCCTGCTCCGGGGCGATGCCGACCTCGCGGAGCAGGTCGGCGGCCGAGGCTCCTACCGCCTCGGCCAGCTGCGGATCCGAGGCCGCGATCTCCTCCTGCAACGCGGGGACCGAACGCCAACCGTAGGCACCCTTGTGGATGCCGGCACCGTGGCCGCTGACCGTGAAGAACCCTGACCCGTCCACACGGAACGAGGGCAACGCGAGCTGGTGGTTCAGGCCGAGGGAGTCCAGGAGCCAGACGGACAGGGGGGAGGTGTACTTCTGCAGGACCGGGCGTGGCGCGGGGCGACCGGCGGCGCCGACGGGAAAGCCGAACCGCTCGGAGAGGGCCTGGACGGTCTGGGCGTCCGCACGGTTGGCCGGCCCCAGGTGGGTGGTGTTGTACACCGTGACGTCCGAGGTCGGATCGGCCATCAGGGTCGCGGCCAGGACCAGACGTGAGTCCACCCCGCCGGACAGTGCCAGCCGCACGGAGGCCCCGGGTGCGCTGGCCCAGGCCTGTGCCAGTGAGGCGGTCCGGACGGCGGCCCGGCGGACCTCGGCGCCCCAGGAGTCCGACGGCGCGGCGAACAGCTGCGGCCACGGCTCCTGGTCGGTGCGCGGCACGGTGGCGCCAGCGGCGGTGACGGGCACCCGGAGCCGTGCACCCGGCGGCAGCATCCGCACCTCGTGGCACAGGGTTGTGGCCGAGAGGGGATGGTTGGCCATCGTATTCGACCAGGAGGACGCCAGCGCCGCCGAGGTATCCACGGTGACCTCCAGTCCCAAGGCCCGCCGCAGGTCGACGAGCAGCGCCCACGAGTCGGACCACGCCACGAATCCTGCGGCGGCGGTGTAGAGGAGGGGCAGCTGCCGGAAGAAGTCCGTGGTGGCCGTCAGCCCGTCCGGGGCCAGGCTGACGAGCAGATGGCATCCGTCCCAGTCAGTGCCGGCCGTCCGGCCCCACCGGGAGGCCGCAGCACCCGGGGTGCGGCGGTAGTCCGCCAGGCCTCGCGCGCCGAACACCAGGGAGGTGCCCTCCGGTTCCTGCGCGTAACCACGGAACAGGGTCATCCCCCGCGGGTCCAGTCGCAGCGGGACCGCGTCGCCGACGTCAGTGTGTCCCGTCACGCCCACGGCGTGCGCCTCACGCGGCTCCGCGGCGCCGGTGACGACGTCACTCCGTGCCGCCCGGGCCACATGGTGCACCCGGGCCGGTGTATCCGGCAGGTCGACCACCACATGGTCCTGCGGGTCCACCCGGCCGAGCCAGGTGGCGAACCGCTCCTCGAGGGCACGCGGGACCACCGTCGTCAGGTAGGTGGACATCAGCTGCCGCCCCGCATCCGGCGCCGCAGGCGCGTGGTCGTTCGCCGGGCGAATCGCGCGACCCGTCGCCCGGCCCGGGCCGGCATCATTCCGGGGGAGCCTGCGGGGCCCGCTGCAGGACTCGTCCCCGCGACTGGGCGATCCACGGTGCGCGGTGGCAGGGGAGCATCGAGGGGGGCCCCGTCCAGGGGCAGGAAGGTCATCAGGCGCCCGAAGGAGCCGCGCTGGTGGGCCAGCGGGACCTTCTCCTGCAGGAGCGCGGCGGCGTGGTCCGCGAGCGGCTGGTACCACTCGGCGAGGCCGGCGTCGGCGGCAATCGCAGCGCCCCGCGCGACGAGTGGAGCCACCGCGGCCCGGTCCGCGTCGACCGTGTGTCCCCAGGTCCGGGACAGGGACTGGAACGTCTCCGCGGCGCCGTGGTCGACGTCGGCCGGAACGCCGTAGGCGGCCAGCGCGGTCAGCTCGTCGTCACCGAGGGGACCTCCCACGACGTCCAGGATGGTGTCCAGCGTCCGTGGATCGACGTCCTTCTCCGCGGTGTCGTACGGCAGGGAGGCCAGTTCTGGGTCGAGCAGCACGGTGAGGACCGTGGAGATGGAGGTGTTGAGCCGGGGGGCGTTGGACTCCGGATGCTTCCGTAGGGGGGCCGGCAGCGCCCGGGACGAGTCCACCGGGACGTGGGCGAGCCGGCACAGGTCCCGCTGCATCAGCGGCGGGAGGCCGAAGTAGGTCGACATGGTGAAGCGCCCGCCGTGCAGGGCGTTGCGCAACCCGATGTAGTGCCATTCGCTGGAGTCCGGGGAGTCCGGGTCCACACCGACCGAGCGCAGGAAATCGGTGCCCAGCGCGCCGGCGACGGCGCCCACCCCCGAGTCCCATCGCTGCAGTCCCTCGGCCACCTCGCGGAAGGGGCGCCAGCCGTAGGTGCCCTTGAAGAGCCCGGCACCGTGGCCAGTGAGCGTGTAATGTCCAGGGCTTCCCACCCGCGGACTGGGCATGTGCAGGCGGTCATGCAGACCCAGGGACCCGGTCATCCAGACCAGGAAGCGGTTGCGGTACCGGTGTAGTTGCGCCGGCGGCGCCGCAGGGTTGTTCCCGAGCCGCCACCCCGAGGCGTGGGCGAGGCCCCGCACCACCTCGTGGTCCCGCGCCGTGGCAGCGGCCGGTGCCGCAGTCGTCAGGGTGGTCACCTGTTGCTCCGGGTCGGCTCGACGGGCAGCGGCCATGACGGCCCGGGAGTCGGCACCGCCGGACATGGACAGGCGCAACGACCCGCCCGGCAAGTCGCGCCAGGCGCTCAACGCCGAGGCCATGGACGCCGCACCCTGACGGACCGTCTGCGCCCAGCCGCCGGAGGGAGCGGCGAAGAGTTCCGGGAACGGAGCCTGGGCCAGGCGCGGGTCCTCGGCACCCTCGGTGGTCCAGCGGGTCGTGACCTGGGCACCCACTGTGGCCATCCGCACCTGGCTGCAGGCGGTGCTGGCGTCCAGCGGATGCTCGGTGATGGCCCTCTCGGTGGCCATGGCGCACACGGTGGCCGTGTTGATGCTCACCGGCAGGCCGAGTGCGGTCCGGAGCCGGACCAGCAGTTGCCAGGAATCCGAGAGGGCGAGCAACCCACGTCCTGAGGTGTAGAGCAGAGGCAGCATGCGGAAGAAATCGGTGTGCGCTCGCAATCCGTCATGATCCCAGGCCACGGCCAGGTGGGCCCCATCCCACTCACGCCCGTGCCGCCCGCCGACCAGGCCCGAATCCGTGCCATGGACGGCGTCGGGAGCGTGGGCCGCCAGGGCGGTGGCGCCCGCACCGCCGAAGACGATGGCACCGCTGGCCGGGGACTGGGCATAACCCCGGAAGAGGGCGCCGCCCCCGGGCACAGGCATCGGCAGCACGTCCTCGGTCGCCGAGCGACCCACGTGGTGCAGACGGGCCGTCGTGCCCGGAAGGTCCACCACGAGGTGCTCGGCCGAACCCGTCGCCCGCGGTCCGGTGCTGGTGCCCGACGTGCCAGGGGTAGGACGATCGCTGCTGGCCGGCGCCCCGTCGGTGGCAGGCACGTGGGGTTCGAGCCAGTCCAGGAACCGCCTCTCAAGGTCCCGGGGAACCACCGCGGTGAGGTAGGTCGTCATGCAGCCATGCTTGCACAGCGGGACGGGCCCACTGAGTAGCCCGGTCTCAGAGGCCGCCGGAGAAGACCAGTGGCACCAGGGTGTACATGACGGCCATGACCAGGCCGATGGAGAACACGTTGAGCCAGATCCCGGCGCGCACCATCTGCTTGATGGAGACCTCCCCGGAACCGAAGGCCACCGCGTTCGAGGGCGTGGCCACGGGGAGCATGTAGGCCGAG
>DATBUG010000247.1:0-3466 GCA_036516315.1 Citricoccus sp. | reverse complement strand
GACGTGCGTGGCGCTGATCCCGGGCCCGTGCTGGATGACGTGCACCGGGTTGCGCGGTCAAGGATCCAGTGCGAGCTGCACGGCGACACCGGGGGCCGGGTGTGCTGGCGCCACCATGACGGCCCGTCCCGGTACTTCCCGGACCCGCTGCAGCGTGGGCCAGACCATCCGGTGTTCCGGCGTGGTGCCGGCGGGGACGTAGAGGCGGTGCGGGACCAGCCCCAGGATCCTGCCACCGGCCAGTTCCCGGCCGCCGAAGAGGGCGGCAGCAAGCAACGGGGGCGAGTGGTCGCGCAGCAGCAGCGTCAGGTGGTCCTCCACGGTCTCGTACCCCGTGCCGACGCGCAGGCCGGCCCACCGTCCCCAGGCCGTGACGACCAGGCGCACCGGGCACCCTGCCGCCAGGCCCGCACCGACACCCTGCATCAGTTGGGCCAGGCGGTCCGGGGTGGCCTGCCCGGCCTCCAGCACCTCCCACATGTCTCCCGGTGGTGTAGGGCCAGGCGAGGCCTCCCCGTGCAGGACGACCGTGCGGGCCGCGCTCCCGGAGCTGACCGAGGGGGAGTCCAGGGCCGCCAGGGACCCGAGCACGGCACCCGCGGCGCGCTGGAGCCCTCCGGTCTCCGTGCCGATCCAGGCCGCCGGGAGGTCCTCTCCTGGCGTCCACCGCACCACCGTCTGGTGTTGGTCCCGGGGGAGGTCGGCGAGACCCACCACGATGGACTGCGGCCGTTCGCGCCGGTCGCCCGGGGACGGGGTCCAGTCGTCGGGGAGGGCCGGCAAGACGACGGGTGGGGGTGTGACGGCGCCTTCTCGCTCGATGCGGTGGCAGACGCTCTCGACGATGCGAGCCCAGTCGGCGGGGGCGGTGCCGTCCTGGACATCGGCGGGGACCGGCTGACCGGGTGTCCATGGAACCAGATCCGGGGGCCCCGGGGGCACGGCGTACCTGCCGGCCTGGAACCGGCGGGGCGGTGTCCCTCCGTGCCG
This sequence comes from Citricoccus sp., assembly GCA_036516315.1. Taxonomy (GTDB): domain Bacteria; phylum Actinomycetota; class Actinomycetes; order Actinomycetales; family Micrococcaceae; genus Citricoccus. The sequence goes on along the minus strand of DATBUG010000247.1, from coordinate 2,476 downwards.
GATGAAACCGGTCCCGGGAGCCGCTGCGTCAATGGTGTGGGCGTCTGCACAACCCAGGAGGTCCCAGGACTCCTGCTCGGTCGCCGTTCTCAGGCAGACGACCGTGCCGAGGTTGGAGCGCACGTCCGGGCCCACGGCGCCCTGGGATCGTTGGGTGGCGAGCAGCAGGTGGAATCCCAGCGAGCGCCCGGTGGCCGCGAGGCGCGCGAGGACGGTGGCGGCCTGAGGATGGTCGTCCACGAGCACCCGGAGTTCGTCGATGGCGACCACCAGCCGCGGCAGCGCCTGGTGCGGGTGGGCGCGGCGGAACGCCACATAGTCAACGCAACGGTGCGCCAGGAACAGCTCCTCCCGCCTGCGCAGTTCGGCGGTCAGCGCATCGAAGGTCCGCAGGGATTCGGCCTCGACCAGGTTCGTCTCCACGGACATCGTGTGCGGCAGCCTGGACAGCGGGGAGAACGTCGATCCGCCCTTGAAGTCCATGAGGACGAAGGACACCTCGGACGGCGGGTATGCGGCGGACAGGCCGGACAGCACCGTGAGCAAGAGCTCCGACTTGCCGGACCCCGTGGTGCCCGCGATCAGGGCATGGGGTCCATGGTCCACCAGATCGAGCACGACCGGGTCCTCACCACCGCTCAGGGACGCCTGCAACGCCTCTGCGGTGAGGTCACGACGCTGCACCTCGGGCAGCTCCATGCGCGGCGGCATGTGCCGGGTGCCAGGACGGGCGGTGGCCCCGAGCTCGTCCAGGAGCCACCCGGCGGTGGATGCCGACATCCCATGCCAGTGGAACGCGTCGTAGTCCACACCGTCCGCCGTGGCCCGGCCGGCGTCGGGGAACAACCGGACGTGGCCGTCCTGGCCACCGGCCGGGTCTGCCCCGGTCTCCATGACCACGCGGTGCCACCGGGCTGGCACGCCCTCCGGGTCCGCACCGGGCATGAGGACGGCCGTGCCCTCACGGGCCGCACGGCCTGCCGCCAGCCATGACGAACCGTCCAGGGTACGGACCAGGACGCCCCGCGCGGCGGCCACGGCGTCGCGGCACAGCTGGATCACGAGCCAGTGGCACATCGCGTCCAGGGTGGAGCGACGGCCCCGGACGTGGGTGGTGCCTCCGGGCGCCAGCACGGTCACCACCGGCAGGGAGGTCCTGGTCCATGCCGACCAGTCCGAGCGCGACCGGCTGGCGGCCAGGGGGAGATTCGTCGTACCGGTGCCCCAGCGCACCAGCGGTGGTGGCTGCCGCGCCGTGGGATGACCGAACCGCCCCGGCGCCGCTGACCGGGCCGCGAGCGCCAGCGTGCCCGGAGCGGGGGCCAGGGTCTCCAACTGTGCGGCGACCTGCCGGGCGGCGCGGGCGATCCGGCGGGCGTGGGCGGAGCGTGCGGACCGGTGCTGGAGCCACATCGCCGTGGCGACGCCCACGGAGATGACGCTGAACAACATGAAGTGCCACATGCCGGTCAGCAGGACCAGGACGGTGCCGATCAGCAGGGGACCGAGCGCCATGACCGCCTGCATGAGCAGGTTCGGCGGGGACGGTTCCGGTCCCGGATCGAGGGTGAGGTCCGGCAGCTCCTCCCGGGGGCCCAGCGGGCAGGGCCGCCCGCGGGCGAGGCGGAAGGACGAGCTGCCCCGCGTCCAAGGGTCCGACCCGGTCTGGGGCCGGTCGTCGGCCCGGGTTCCCCCGCGCGTGGGCCGTCCGCCGAGATGGACGATGCGGACGCCCTCGGGGTCCACGGTGACCTCGAAGTGCGGTGCCGACAGGTACGGATCGGCGACCCTCATGGTGGCGTGGTTGCGCCCGACCGTCAGCCCGGACCGTGCCAACGGTGCGAGCAGGCCGGCGTCGGGGCCGGCCTCGACGACCAGGCAGACCTCCGGCCCAGGGCCGCGGCTGGCCGCGGTGCCACGAGCCGGCCGGGCGACGACGGTCATCCGCGACCCCTCGCCCGGTGGGGGGAGGGGTGCCTCGGCCAGCGGCGTGCCATCGACGGAGAAGGCGTACCCGGGCAGGCGGGAGCTCAGCAGGTCCAACCAGGCGGCACCGTCGGCATCGTCCATGTTCCGGGCGAGCCACCACTGGGGAACACCGTCTGGCAGGCCCAGGATCCTCAGCCACATGGTCTCCACCTCCTCGCGCTGCCGTCGTCCGTCACCGTCACCTCCGCACGGTGGGTTGTTGACTGTGACCCCACCCTGGCCCGGCGGGACGGGAGCCGCGACCCGGCTCGGGTGGCCTGTGGACGACACGCCGGGACCACGCGCTGTGCTCGCCCATTCTCTGGGTCTATCCACAGGACTGGGGTGTGACCTGCACGATCCGTCGCTGTGTCGGTAGTCTCAGTCGCAGGGATGAGGCCCGCGAGGGCATACATGGAGGGGAGACCATGGAAGCCGTCCGCATACTCACGGACGAGGTCCGGGAACTGATCCGGCGCCGCGGCGTGGATCCACTGCGAGAACCCGA
>DATBUG010000246.1:0-1581 GCA_036516315.1 Citricoccus sp. | reverse complement strand
GCGGAGCGCCCCCTCTGCGTACCCACTCAGGCCAGGGACAGGAAGAGCTTCTCCATCTCCGCCTTGTCCATCGACGCGTCCTCGCTGGTGAGGCACTTCTCCAGGCCGGTGGCGATGATGGCGAAGCCGGCCCGGTCCAGCGCCTTGGACACGGCGGAGAGCTGGGTGACGACGTCCTTGCACTCACGCCCCTCCTCCACCATCCGGGTCACGGCGGCCAGCTGGCCCTGGGCCCGCTTGAGCCGGTTGATGACGGGTTTGAGGTCGGCGGGGTCGAGTTCCATGGGGCCCTCCTCGGGTCAGTGGATACGTGGGGCGATCACCCTCATTCTATACCCCCTGGGGTGTGTTGAATACCCACGGGGGTATATGAGAGACTCAGGAAGTCACCTGCAGCCGACCGGAAGGGACACCACGTGACCTCCCCCACTCCCACCATGACCGACATCGACGCCCAGACGCTGCGCGAGTGGATCAACCACCACGATGACCTCACCGTGCTGGACGTGCGCTCCGCGGCCGAGTTCGAGGGCCTGCACATCAAGGGCTCCTACAACGTCCCCTTGCCCCTGTTGTCCGAGCACGCCGACGAGGTCGCCGACCGCCTCGACCGCCGCGTCGTCCTGGTCTGCCAGTCCGGTGTCCGTGCCACCCAGGCCCGCGCCCACCTGACCGCAGCCGGCCTGGAGAACGCCGTGGTCCTCACCGGGGGCGTACCCGCCTTCGAGTCCGCCGGTGGTGAGGTCGTCCGCGGCGCCCAGCGCTGGTCCCTGGAGCGCCAGGTCCGCTTGGCCGCCGGATCCCTCGTCCTGGCCGGCCTGGTCGGCGGCAAGCTCATCTCCCCGAAGGTGAGCATGCTGGCCGGAGCCATCGGTGCTGGACTCAGCTTCTCGGCCGCTACCAACACGTGCGCCATGGGCAACGTGCTGGCCAGGATGCCGTGGAACAGGACCATCACCGAGCCCACTGCCCAGTCCGCGATCCAGCAGCTGCCCGCTGCCGACTGATCACCGCCCATGAGCTTCACACTCATCCTCACCCTCGTGCTCTCGGTGCTGATCGGGGTCTCCCTCGGCCTGCTCGGCGGCGGGGGTTCCATCCTCACCGTCCCGATCCTGACCTACGTGGCGGGGCTGCCCGCGCGGGAGGCGATCGCCGCGTCCTTGTTCGTCGTGGGCACCACCTCGGCCGTCAGCGCCCTTTCACACGCACGCCAGGGCCGGGTGCAGTGGCGCACCGGGGTGGTCTTCGGCGCGGCGAGCATGGCCGGGGCCTTCGGGGGCGGCCTGCTGGGCGGGCACATCCCGGGCACCGTCCTGATGATCGCGTTCGCCCTCATGATGGTGGCCACCGCCGCCGCCATGATCCGCGGCCGCAAGCCGTCTCCCGTGGATGGTGCAGGCCGTCACGGGGTGAGCAGGCTACCCGTGGTCAAGGTCGTCCTCGAGGGCCTCGTCGTCGGGCTCGTCACCGGACTCGTCGGTGCCGGGGGCGGCTTCCTGGTGGTCCCCGCCTTGGTCCTGCTCGGCGGGCTGTCCATGCCGGCCGCCGTCGGGACCTCGCTGGTGGTCATCACCCTGA
>DATBUG010000245.1:0-2025 GCA_036516315.1 Citricoccus sp. | reverse complement strand
TCCGCAGCACAGGAGTTCCATGAGCGCGTGCCGACCCCTGCGCCCTGTCGCGGCCGCACTGGGCGCCGTGACGGCCGCCGTCGTCCTGGCCGGTTGCAGCATCTTCCCGAACCCCTCCGGATCCCCCACCGAGGACACCGGCCCCCTGCCCACCACGTCCGCCGAGGGTTACGTGCAGCTGCCGCTGTACTTCGTGGCCCTGAACGGGCAGTTCCCGCCCAACACGACCGGGCGAGACGTCGCCTGCCAGGACCTGCTGGTGCGCACCGAGTCCGTGCCGGTGAAGGCGGAGGACCCCGTGGCCTCGGCCATCTGGTTCCTGCTCACCGACGAGCAGTACGAGCACGGCGACCCCGCCGTGACCAACTCCCTGGACCCGTCCGAGGACCAGCTGGCCTACAGCTCACACCGCGTCGAGGGGGACACCGTGGTTCTGGAGCTGACCGGTGACGTGGTCAGCCGCAGCCAGTGCGAGTCCTTCCGCCTCCGCGCCCAGCTCAACCGCACCGCCGCGGCGGCGGCCGGCGTGGAGAACGCCGAGGTGTACGTGGACGGCGTACTGCTCGAGGACCTGCTGGGCCTGTCCCCCCTGGAACTGGGCGAGGAGATCACCACCCCCGGCCAGGAGGAAGACCCCGCCGAGGGGTCGGTGGACGAGGGCACCGGCGTCGGCACGGATTCCGAGGACGGTTCCGAGGGCGGCGTGGGCGCCGGGTACTGACCGTCCTGCCCGCCGCTGCCTGCCCCTCCCCCACACCCCAGCCCTCTTCCTGCCCGGACCGGGGCATTGCTAGCATCGGGCCCGTGATGGATCCTTCAGCGTTCCTTTCAGAACGAGCCCGCGGCGTGCGGCAGTCCGCCGTGCGCGACGTGTTCGATCTCGCGATGACCCCCGGACTGGTCTCCCTGGCAGGCGGCAACCCCTGGCTGGATGACCTCCCGCTGACCGAGCTGGGCCGCGTGGCGGAGGAGCTCGTCGCCCGGCAGGGCCACCTGTCCCTGCAGTACGGGGCGGGCCAGGGCACCGCGGAGCTGCGGGACGCCGCCTGCACGGTGATGGCCGCGGACGGGATCGAGGGCGCGGACCCGGACCTCGTCGTCGTCACGCCCGGTTCGCAGGCCGGGATCGACACGGCCGCGCGGATGCTGGGGAACCCGGGTGACGTCGTCGTGGTGGAGGACCCCACCTTCGTGGGGGCGCTGAACACCTTCAACACCTGGCAGCTGGACGCCGTGACCACCCCGACCGACGAGGAGGGGCTGATTCCGGCGTTCCTGCGCCAGACGCTGCGGCGGTTGCGCGCGGAGGGCCGGCGGGTCGCCTTCCTGTACACGATCCCGTCTTACGCGAACCCCTCCGGGGCCCTGATGCCGGCCGAGCGGCGGGACGAGGTGGCCCGGATCTGCCGGGAGGAGGGCGTGCTGATCGTGGAGGACAACCCCTACGGGCAGCTCGGCTTCCAGGATGCCCCGGTGCCGCCCATCGCCGCGGCACACCGGGACCAGGTCATCTACCTCGGCACCGCCTCCAAGATCTTCTCCCCCGGCGTGCGCATCGGCTGGGCCCTGGTGCCCCCCGCGCTGCTGCGGGAGTTCTACCTCTCCGCGGAGTCGGCGTACATCTGCCCCTCGGTGGTGAGCCAGATGCTCGCCACCGCCTTCCTCACCCGTTTCGACTGGCAGGAGCACGTGGCCCGCTGCGCGGCCGAGTACGCCCGGCGCTGCGACGCCCTGGTGGAGTCCATGGAGGAACTCCTGGACCCGCGGATCACCTACGCCCGTCCGGGCGGCGGGTTCTTCGTGTGGGCCCGGATGCCCGACGGCGTGGACACCCTGCCGCTGATGCACACCGCCGCGGAGGCCGGCGTCGTCTTCGTTCCCGGCGCGGCATTCACCCCGGACGAGGGGCCGAACCCGCACTTCCGCCTGGCCTTCTCCTTCGTGGCCCCCGACGTACTGCGCGAGGGCATGCGCCGGCTGGCGCCGGTGCTCAACGCGGCGCTGTGACCGGACTGCCACCGGCCG
>DATBUG010000244.1:0-10775 GCA_036516315.1 Citricoccus sp. | reverse complement strand
TCGATCAGCGGCAGGTAGAAGGGGTACAGGGCCGGCAGCACGAGGGACAGGCTGTAGCCCATCCCGTAGCCGGTGGAGCGGACCTCGGTGGGGAACCGTTCGGAGAGGTAGGCCGAGACCGGGCCGTAGGCGGAGACCGTGATCACCTGCAGCACCGCGGCGCACACCGCCGCCCCGGCGAGCGTGGGCGAGGTGACGGCGGCCCACCAGACCAGCGGGCCGGCCAGCGCGGCGGTCGCGCCCCAGAGCAGGAACAGCCGGCGCCGCCCGGTCAGGGTGGACAGGTGCCCGGCCAGGGCCATCACGACCGCCTGTGCCACCGAGGCGATCCCCATCACCACGGGCACCGCGGTGGTCGGCAGCGCCGAGTCCGTGTCCAGCCGGGCGGTGAGCAGCAGCACGGTGCTGTTGGTCAGCAGCCACAGCCCGGACATCAACAGGAACACCTGCCAGAAGGCCGGCGCCCAACGGCCCGCGAGGACGTCCCGCACCCCCGCGCGGGGCTGGGCCGGGGAGGCGGCGGCCTGCCGGGCGCGGCGGTGGAATACCGGGGCGTCGGTGACCTGGCGGCGGTAGTAGAGGAGCATGCCCAGGGACAGCGCGGCGCCGAGGACGAACAGCAGGCGCCAACCCCAGGCGGCGTAGGCGTCCGGGCCGAGCACGACGAGGAGCCCCGCCACGGAGAAGGCGATGCTGGCCTGCGCCCAGGGCGCCATGGACAGGATCAGCCCGCTCATCAGCCCGCGGCGCCGGGCCGTGGACCACTCCATGGCCAGCGGGATGGCCGCGGAGTACTCCCCCGCCACGAAGATCCCACCCAGGAAGCGCAGCGCAAGGATCAGCGCGATGGTGCCGGCCCCGAGGACCTCGTGCGTGGGCATGGCGGCGATGGCCAGGGCGCAGGCCGCCGTCCCGCCGATCGCGATCCGCGTGGTGCGGGTGCGTCCGAGCCGGTCGGCGATCCGGCCGAACACCACCCCGCCGATCGGCCGGCCCAGCAGCATCGCGATGACGATCAGCGCCCCGGTGGACGCGGCGGCGGCCGGCCCGGCGAGCACGAGCATGGCCGGGGCCAGGGCGGTCAGGGGCAGGAAGACGTGGACGTTGTCGATCCAGTTGCCCACCACCCCGGCACGCAGGGCGGCCTTGCCAGCTGGGGGCAGGTCCTGCACCCCCGGTGCGGTCCCGACGGCGGCCGGCGCCGTGGTCACGGCGTTCACCGGACGCTCCCGGCCAGGGCGCCGGTGCGATCGGTGTGGGCGGTTCCCGTCTCGTGCGCGGAGTGGTACTCTCGCGGGTCCAGCCGCAGGGCCTGGTCGAAGAACTCCAGTTCGTGCCGGCAGGCGGTCAGGTAGGCGCGGGCGGCGCGGGCGCGTGTTGCCGGAGCAGCGCCGGCCAGCTCGCGTTCGACGTGGGCCAGGGCGGCCTCGGTCGCGGTGACGAACCCGGGATCGCGGTAGGTGTCCAGCCAGGCGGCGTAGGGATGGCCGTCCGGGACCTCGGGCAGCAGCGCCCCCACCTGGGCGTAGAGCCAGAAGCAGGGCAGCACCGCGGCCACGCCCACCGCACGGTCCTCGCCGAGGGCGGAGGCCAGCAGGAAGTCCGTGTAGGCGCTGGTGACCGGACCGGCGACGGGCTCCGGCTGATCCCCGAGCCACGTGCGGTGCAGCTCGGCCTCCACGGTGAGGCAGTCGTGGGCCGCCCCGGACCAGAAGACCTGGGTGTCGAGGTCCGTCGAGCGGGCGGCGAGCGCCCCCATCGCCCGGGAGTAGCCGTTGAGGTACAGCGCGTCCTGGGCGAGGTAGAACTCGAAGGCGTGCCGGGGCAGGCTGCCGTCCACGAGTGCCCGGACGAACCCGGAGGCGGCGATGGCGGCGGTCACCTCGGCCCCGGCCGCCCACAGGGTGGCGGTCCAGGGCCCTGCGGGGGCGACGGCGACCGAGACGGCGGCCGGGTCGGTGGTCTGGTTCCCGGGGAGGGGCAGGTCCTGTGGGGTGTCGAGGACGGGCGGGACGGCGTCGGGACCGAACCAGGGAGCGGCCGAGGCCGCGGCCTCAAGCCGGCGCGCCCGGTGGGCATGGTCCACCGGACCATGGCCGGAGCCGACCTGCAGGGCCTGGCCGTGGGTGATCGCCTCGTGGAGCCACTCGGTGGCCCAGGCCAGCGCTGTGCCCGGGGTGTCTCCGCGGCCCAGGCGGGTGGCCAGTGCCGAGGACAGGGAGCAGCCGGTGCCGTGCGTGCTGGTGGTATCCAGCCGAGTGGAGGGCACCGAGATCAGCGTGCCGTCCGGGTGCACCCAGGTGTTGCTGACGCGGCGGGTGTCCAGGTGGCCGGTCTTGACCACCACGGCCACTCCCGTCTCCGCGGCCCAGCGGGCGGCCTGGTCGAGGGCCTCGGCCTCATCGGCGGCGCGGGGTGAACCGGTGAGCACGGCGAGCTCGTCGATGTTGGGCGTCACCACGGTGGCGCGGCGGCAGAACTCGACCATGGCCTGCTCGGCCTCGGGTTCCAGCAGCCGGTCCCCACTCGTGGCGACCATCACCGGGTCCACGACGAGGATCGCCGGCGGGTGCTCGTCACACCAGGTGGCGACGGTACTGATGATGCCGCCGGTGCCGAGCATGCCGGTCTTGACGGCGTCGAGGGTGACGTCGTCGCTGACCGCCTCCAGCTGGGCGCGCAGGAAGGCCACGGGCGGGACGTGCAGGTCGCGCACGCCGCGGGTGTTCTGGGCGACGAGCGTGGTCACCACCGACAGGCCGTAGCCTCCGGCGGCGGCGATGGACTTCAGGTCCGCGGCGGTGCCGGCGCCACCGCTCGGGTCGGTCCCGGCGATCGAGAGCACGCGGGGCACCGGTGGGCGGTCAGCCGGAACGTGGGCAGGCGGAAAGAGGGTAGGGCAAGAAGAAGTCACGCGGACATCCCTTCGCTAGTCCTAACTAGATCAGGTTCCACGGGTGTGATCTCAGCGCGTCTGGCGCACCCCGTGTCCGCGGCCCAGTATAGGCATGAGCCCACTCTTGACAAGTTTTCGGCAATGCCGAAAATCACTGGTATCCAACCGATTCATCTGGGATTCCATGCCGAGATCCGGCAGAGGAGGAATGATGCTGTACCCGCCTGAGGACGCCCGCGAGCTGAACGTGCTCATGAAGCTCAGCCGCGAGTTGGACGTCGTGGGTGACCTGACCGCCACCGTGGACGGCCCCTCTGAACTGATCGCGTGGGTGCTGGTCCTAGGCCGGCCCGAGATCGTGGCCTGGCGTGCCGAGCAGACCGGCCACCGGTACATCCATGCCACCGCTCACCGTGACCGGGCACCGGTCCGCGGGGCGATCACCGCGTTGTTGTCCTGCGAACACCACCGCGGCTTCTGGCGAGCCCTCGGCCTGGACGACCTGGCCGAGGGGGAACGGCGGCCGCTGAAGGGCACGGACCTGTCCACGGCCTGGGAGTCCATGCCGATCACCACCGAGGACATCGCCCCCAAGCCACCGGAGACCGAAGGGGCCACCGGGGACAGCTGACGGCACGGCCTCTCAGCGGGTGGCGAGGGCGCAAGCCTCGTGCAGCATCTCGGTGAGCCGGGCGGCCGGGTGCGTGGCGGCAAAGATCGGGGTGTCCGGCTGGAAAGACCGGCCCGCCGCGAGCGGCCCGGCGTCCACCGGGTCGTAACCGAGGCGGTCCACGAAGGTCCCGACGGCAGCCCGGGCGGCGTCGTCGTCCCCGGCCACGGCCAGCGCGCGGCGATCCGGCGCGCCCTCAGGGCGGGCCAGGGGTTCGAGGTCCTTGTAGCCGATGTGGTTCAAGGTCTTGACCACGTGGGACGCGGCGAGGAATTCCTGGACGATCTCGGACGTGGAGCGGGAATCGGCCTCGAACTCGGCGATCGTCCCGTCCGTCGGCGCCCAGTAGTTCATCGTGTCCACGACCGTGCGCCCGGCCAGCGCGGTGGCGTCCAGGGTGCGGAACTTGTGCATAGGCACCGCGGCCACTACCAGGTCCGACGCGGCGGCCTCGGTCGCCCCCACGGCGCGGGCGCCGGGGGTGATGATGTCCACGATCATCGCGATCTCCTCCGCCGGTTTGGCGGTGGCGATCTTCACCTCGTACCCGGCCCGCAGCGCCTGTCTGGCGACGGCCGTCCCGACGCGGCCTGCGCCGAGAATGCCGATGGTGCGGGGCTGGGATACGGAGGAAGTCACAAGGCTCCTGAATGCGCGCGGACGAATACTCTCGGTTTTAACTAACGCGCGGGTAGGGCGAGTTGTTCCGTGATCCTCGTCGTATCGAACGAGCCATGAGCTATGCAACGTCGTCAATCGTGGCTCGCCGGAACTGTTCATAGGCGTGCTCCAAGAGATCGTTGCGAGGCTGTTCCGCTTTCGACATCGGCAGTGCCATGAGCCGGTGTCCATGCACCTCCTGGAGGCCGTGTTTCAGCATCGGGCCGTCCACTTCGTCGAGTAAGTCCTTCCGGATCTCCACCACGTGGTCCGGCCTGATGCCCAAAAAACAATGGTCGAACGCTGCGTGGTGAATTTTGCAGAGCGCCAACCCATTGACCACAGACGCTATTCCGAGATCATCCCGGTCTGGCACGATGTGGGCCGCATCGAGCAGTGGCGCATGAGCCAAATTGCAGACTGCGCAACGATTCCTGTAGGCGGTGAGCACCGTGGAGCGGAACACCGGTTGATGCAACCGCACCTTCGTTTCACGGCTGATGTACCTTTTCAGCCCTGCCTCCAAAACAGACCCTCGCATCATGTCCGGCAGCAGGTCATGCTCCTCCACAGGAGCCACAACGAACCGCTTGAACTCCGGTTCCTCCCGCACAATGTAGATCGGAGCAATCGCTTGGAAACGAGCCGGGTTCATCGCCACTCCGACGAACCACATCAACGGCAACTGCAGATCCATGGCACGACGTAGCCCGCGGTTATCCGGGTGCTCGGGGTCGTCACCCCGCCACGCGTAGCGGATCAGTCCGTCCGCACCGATGTCATCTTCATACGGACGTTTCTGGCCGGCACGCCGATACACGGTCATGATCGATAACGACGCGTCGAAGCCGGCCGGCTTCCATATTCCCGTTTGAACCGGTTGAAGCCGCTGACGGCGGCCGGCAAAGGTGAAATCTCCGATGTCTTCCCGCGTGAGCGGCTCTAGACCATCGCTCGATCGGTCTTTGAGCCACTCGATGGCGGCTTCCCGTAAACCAACGGGCTCCATGCTCACGGCCTCCCCTCGACGCTGCCGCGTGAGTCGACCTTCTCACGAGGCCCCGCCCTGAGGACAGACTCAACGCGGAACTTAGTCCTGTGAAGCGCCTCGTTCCGGTCCGGCCAGATCCTGCGGACGCGTCCGTGGGTCCACGGGTGCCCCGGACTGGTACACCGCGCGGGCCAGGGTGTTCGAGGCCAGCGAGGACACGATGACCAGCGAGCTGATCGTCACGAGACTGATCAACAGGACCCACCAGTCGAAGCCGTTGCGCCCGGTCAGGTGCACGAACACTCCCCCGACGACCAGGGGCAGGCCCATCGCGGTGGCCGGGGAGAACACGTTCATCATCTGCAGGGCGTCCCGGGCCCGCACCATGGCGACGGCGGAGAGCAGCACCAGCAGCGCCCCGGCCAGGATCAGGACGGCGGCCAGGATCTCGTAGACGGCCATCAGCGCTCTCCCCTCGTCAGGATGCGAGCCAACGCCACAGTGGCGAGGATGCCCAGGAAGGCGGCGAGCATCGCGGCGTCCTGGACCACGGCCGAACCCGTCTGGATGCCCACGATCATCAGGATGCCGATGGCCGCGAAGTACACCAGGTCACCGACGACGGCGCGCTCGGCCGCCGCGCGGGACGAGAAGATCCGGAACAGGCCCAGCAGGATGGCCAGCGCCAGGATCAGCATGACGCCGTCCAACAGCAGGTCATAGACGGAATCGATGGTCATCCGAGGCCTCCTTCCGCACGGGCGCCGGGGCTGTCCGCCCAGCGGGGACCCCGGGTCATCCGCAGCAGGCGGTCCTCCATCTGCCGCAGCCCGTCCCGCACCGACTCCCGGTCGGCGTCGAACACGGAGTGGACGAAGACGGTGACGGGCTCGGTGTCCGAGCCGTGGGCGGTGCCGACCACGAGCGTTCCCGGGGTGATGGTGATGGAGGAGGCCATCCAGGTGACCTCCAGGTCCGTACGGCACCGCAGGGGGAAGGCCACGATGGACGGCTCGGCGAACGCTCCGGGCGTCAGCGCGCGCCGGGCGACGGTCAGCGACCCGGCGATGACCTGACCGACCAACCAGGCCAGGTAGGTGAGCATGTGCGCCACGCTGAACCGCCAGGAACTGCGGTGGCGGGCAGGATCGGTTCTCACGGAAGCACCGCCTCGACGTAGGGACCGGTCTCGAAGAGCCCCGCGGCAGCGGTCTCGAGGAACGGCATCAGGGCTCCGGCGAAGAGGAACAGGGCGATGGAGGCCCCCATCATCACCGTGCCGGGGCCCAGGAGGCGGCCGGGGATGCGCACACTGTCACCCACGGGTTGCGGGCGTTCCCGCCCCCCGTCCTCGGCCGCCGGCCAGTAGCGGTGGAGCGGGGCCCCGGCAAAGCTGCCGCCCCACAGCCGTTGCAGGGCCACCAGGGTGACCACCGAGGAGCCGACGATCGCCACGAGGAATACCGGGGTCTGCCAGGCATCCGCGGCACCGGACCCACCGGCCTCCGCGACGGCCAGGCCGAGGCCGACCTTGCCCCACAGGCCCGAGGTGGGCGGGAACCCTGCCAGGGACAGCAGGCCCAGGGCCACCAGCACGGCCGCCAACCGGTCCCGGTGCATGACGCCGGAGAGCTTACCGAGGTGGCCGGTGCCGTACGTGTGCTCCACGGCGCCGACCGTGGTCAGCAGCGAAGCCATGGTGATGACGTGGTGGACCAGGTAGAAGAGCCCGGCGGCCACCGCGGCCGGCGACGCGACGGCCACGCCGATCAGGATGTGCCCCACGCCCGCCACCATCTGGAACGCCAGGACTCCGCGGAAACGCTGCTCGCCCAGGGACCCGAGCGAGCCGAGCACCATCGTGGCGAGCACGACCACGGTGATGACGACGGCCACCGCGGTGGCCGCTTCCGAGCCGGCCCCGGCGCCACCGGTCGCTCCGTCGGCCAGGGACCCGGCCGGCGTCGCGCCCGGGGCGAAGGTGGTGAAGTAGATCCGGAAGATCGCGTACAGCGAGACCTTCGTGTGCAAGGCGGAGAACAGGGCCATGATCCCCGCCGAGGTCCCGGGATAGGCCCGCGGCACCCACCCGTGGACGGGCACCACACCGGCCTTGATGGCCAGGGCCACCAGGACCACCGACACCGCCAGGGCGACCTGGGGGTCCTCCCCCGCGCGCCCGGCCAGCGCCGCCAGGTTCACCGTCCCGGCCGATCCGTAGACCAGGCCCACGCCCAGCAGCAGGATCATGCTCGTCACCAGGTTGACGATGACGAACATGCGGCCGATGCCGAGCCGGCGCCAGGTGCCGGTCACGGCGATCAACGCGTAGGACGGCAGCAGCATGACCTCGACGAAGACGAACAGGTTGAACAGGTCCCCGGTCAGCAGGGCCCCGTTGACCCCGGCCATCAGCATCAGGGCCAGCGGCGGCAGGAAGCGCAACCGGTCCTCGCCGACGAGGGTCAGGAACCAGCCGGAGGCGGCCGTGGCGAGCGCGGTGGTGCCCAGCATCAGGGCCGTCAACGTGTCCGAGACGAACGGAATGGCGATGCCGCCCTCGAAACTGCCGATCGCCGTGGAGAGGACCGGCACCTCCTGGTGGTGGACCATCAGCGCGATCGCACCGGCCAGGACCAGGGCGGGCACGGCCACGAGCAGGACCCGGTCCAGGGCGCGGCGGCGCAGGATCACGGACAGGCCGGCCAGCAGCAGCGGCACGGCCACGAACAGGGCCAGCAGGGATCCGGGAGTCAGACCGCTCATGTGTGCTCCTCCCCGGTCTCCGGTGTCTTCTCCTGGTCGTCGTTGCGGCCGATCACGGCCAGGGCCAGCATGAAGATCGTGGTCGCCATGGAGATGACGATGGCGGTCAGCACGAAGGCCTGGGGCAGCGGATCGGCGGCGTCGGCCGCCGTCGTCGCATTCATCAGGGGCTCCACGCGCCAGCCGGGCACGCCGGTGGCCAGCAGCAGCAGGTTCACGGCGTGGGAGATCAGGGTCAGGCCGAAGATGGCCCGCACCATGCTGCGCTGCTGCAGCAGCCACACACCGCCGGCGGTCAGCACGCCGACGGTCACGGCGAGGAAGAACATGTCACCGCCCCCATTCGTCGGGTCGGGTACCGGTGGAGATGTGCCGGGTGGTGGGTTTCACCGGTTCTGCCGAGGCATCGTCGTCCGTGCCCTTCCGTTGCCCCGCGCTCAGCAGGGTGTCGATGGGGTTGTCCTGCGGGCCCTTGACCTCGCCCAGGACGGTCTCGTCCACGCGCTCCCGGGTGCCTTCACCGCCCGGGCCCTCGTGCACGGTCCGGGCGGTGCCCAGGACGTTGAAGGCGAGCAGGATCAGGCCGACGACGGCGAGGTAGACGCCGGCGTCGAACACCATGGAGGTGGTCAGGTGCTGGCCGAGCACGTACCCGTGCTGGGGCTCCATGTAGGTGCCGGTGAACGCCATGTTCCACAGGCCCGTGCCCACCGCGAGCGCCACGCCGCCACCGATCAGGTAGACCGGTGCCCGGGGCGGGCCGATCTGGCGGTCCCTCGAGGTCGAGACGTAGGCGAGGCCGACGACGCCGGAGCCCACCAGGGCGGCGATGAAGCCACCACCGGGTTCGTTGTGCCCCCGGAGGAACAGGATGGCGGAGATGACCGCCAGGATGGGCAGCAGGAACTTGAGCATGAGCTGCAACTGGCTGGTGTTGCCCCAGGAGCTGAGGATGGCCCGGCGCGCGGTCTCGCTGCCCAGGTCCGGCCCTTCGGGCCGGTCCGCGCCGTCGTCCTCCTCGAGCGCCAGGCGGTCCGGGTCCGGGTCCATGAACCGGTTGCGGATGGTGGACAGGACGGCGGCCAGGGCGATGCCGGCCATGCCGAGCACCGCCAGCTCCCCCAGGGTGTCCAGGGCGCGGAACTCGACCAGGATCACGTTGACGATGTTGTCCCCGCCCGTGATCTCGTACCCGTTCTCCAGCAGATAGGTCCCGACGTCCGACTTCTCGCGGCGGCTCGTCAGGCCCCACGTGGCCAGTCCCGTGGCCAGCCCAGCGACCACGGCGATGACGGCCGCCGGCAGGGCCCGGCGCATCCGGGGGGCACGGAAGGTGCGGGGCAGCTTCTGCAGGACGAGCATGATGACGATGATCGTCAGGGACTCCACGAGCAGCTGCGTCAGGGCCACGTCCGGAGCGCCGAGGGAGAGGATCTGGACGGTCATCAGGATGCCGATGGCCGAGAGTCCCACCGTGGCACCGAGCCGGGACCGGGTGAGGACCACTCCGAGGGTCGCGGCGGTGATCAGCACCAGCAGCACGCCGTCCACGGGCTGGTTCAGCCCCTCCTGCAGGGGAGGCAGCAGGCCCTGGGCGTTGAGGACCAGGGTGCCGAGCACCATGACCGCGGCCGCGGAGGTGACCATGGTGGCCGCGTGGGAGGCGGCCGCGTCCCGGGCGGTGATCCGCGCGAAACCCCGGCCGGCCACCGTCAGCCCGCGGGTGCAGGCCTCGATGACGGAGGCCCCACCGAACGGCAGGGTCCTCTCCTCGAGGGCGGGCCACAGCCGGTGCCGCAGCAGGACGGTCACCAGGCCCACGGCGAAGACGGCGAGCGTGGTCAGCAGTTCAGGGGTCAGGCCGTGCCACAGCACGAAGTGGGGCTCGGCGGCGGGGCCCGGGTACGCCGCGCCGGTCGCGGAGCCGACCGCGGCGTCCAGCAGCGGCAGGACGAACAGTGCGGCCACGGAGGCGAGGATCGGCAGGGCGGCGGCGGTGACCAGCACGCCACCGGGGGCGTGGATCTCCTCCTCGGCGGCCCCGTGGACGGGGGCGGCCGGGGCCGGGTTCGCGGCCCGCTCGGGCCGGCCGGGGCGTTCGGGGTCCCAGAACCCCCCGACGACGATCTTGGCGCAGTAGGCGAAGGTCAGCACCGAGCCCAGCGCCGCGCCGACCAGCGCGACCGGTCCCGCCCACGCCGCGAGCGTTCCGGCGGCGCCGCCGTCGACGGCCCAGTGGTTGAGGGCCGTGAAGATGGACTCCTTGGAGATGAAGCCCAGCAGGGGCGGGATCCCCGCCATGGCTCCGGCGCCGAGGACGGTCACGGCGAAGGTGAAGGGCAGGGCGCGGTACAGCACCGGCAGCCGGCGCAAGTCCCGCGTGCCGGTGGCGTGGTCCACCACGCCGACCACCATGAACAGGCCGGACTTGAACAGGGCGTGCGCGATGGTGTGGATGAACGCCGCGACGATGCCGGCTTCCGTTCCGGTGCCGATCGCGGCGACGATTAGCCCCAGCTGGCTGACCGTCGAGTAGGCCATGAGCTTCTTCAGGTCCTGCTGCTGCAGGGCCCGCCAGCCGCCCACCGCGGAGGTCACGAGCCCGACGACGACGAGGAGGACGGACCACAGCACGTCGTCGTGGAAGACCGGGGAGAAGCGCAGCAGCAGGAAGATGCCGGCCTTCACCACGGCGGCGGCGTGCAGGTACGCCGAGACGGGGGTGGCCGCGGCCATGGCGTCCGGCAGCCAGGAGTGGAAGGGGAACTGGGCCGACTTGGTCATCGCGGCCA
>DATBUG010000243.1:0-1635 GCA_036516315.1 Citricoccus sp. | reverse complement strand
GGCCGCCAGCAACTTCCAGGCGATCCTCACCGAGTGGCGGGCCACCCAGGCCCGCGTCGAGGAGTCCCTGGTGTCCATCCGCGGGGCCATGACCCATGCCGCCCAGCAGTACCTGGACGCCGAGACCGCCAACGCCTCGATGTTCCGCGGCTGATCCCCGGTCCTCCCCCGGTGAACCGGGGGAGGACCGGCGCGCTCCGCGCAGCTGCGGATCCTAGGATGGGGGCATGACCGTGCTGATCGATCCGGCACGGTGGCCGGCGCACGGCACCGTGTTCTCCCACCTGGTCTCCGACCATTCCCTCGAGGAGCTGCATGCGTTCGCCGAGGCCGCCGGCATCTCCCCTCGGGCCTTCGACGGCGACCACTACGACGTGCCCGTCGAGCGTTACCAGGACCTCGTCGCGCGAGGAGCCGTGGAGGTCAGCGGCGCCGAGCTGGTGCGCCGCCTGGTGGCCTCCGGGTTGCGAATCCCGGCCAGTCACCGCTCCGGGAAGCTCGACAAGATCCTCACGCAGCGCTTCAACCGGTTGCTGCCCGGGCACTCCCCCCTCGAACGGGATCCCGTGGTCGCGGACCTGCTGGACCGGTGGTCCGAGCCGCATCGGCACTACCACGACCGCAGCCACCTGCTCGCGGTCCTGAAGGGCATCGACCTGCTCCTGCGGCACGGCGAGGACTGCGGCCGCTGGGACCGGGCCGTCAAACTGGCCGCGTGGTTCCACGACGCCGTGTACCGTGCCGATCCCGCCCGGCCCCCCGGCCAGGACGAGGAGGATTCGGCGAGCCTGGCCGAGTCGGTGCTCTCCGGCCTCGGGCTGCCGGACGGGGAGGTCGCCGAGACGGCCCGGCTGATCCGTCTGACCGTCTCCCACGACCCGGATCCCGCGGACCACGCCGGCGCCGTGCTCTGCGATGCCGACCTCGAGGTCCTCGGCCGGTCCCGCGGGGACTACGGCCGGTACCTCGCCGCCGTGCGCCGGGACTTCGCACACGTGCCCGACGACGCCTTCGCGCGCGGGCGGGCCGCGGTGGTGCAGTCCCTGCTGGACGCGGACCCGTTGTACCGGACCCGCACGGGCCGTCGGCTCTGGGCCAGGGCCGCACGGCGCAACCTCACCGCCGAGCTGCACCCGACCGCCCGGATGTGGACGCGCCGCTGACACCTCTCCCGTCCCGTCCTCGCGGGCGGGCTCCTGCACCGGTTTCCTGGCAAGAACTCCTCGTCAGGTCTCCCGGGCCGGGGCACCCGCGTCCCGGGACGCGGAAGGGCCCGGCGGCGACCGTTTCCACGGTCCCCGCCGGGCCCTGTCCAGCACTGGCACGGCGCGCGATCGCTCACGCACCGGACGGCCGGTGACGTCTGCTAGGGGCAGGTCGTCACATCATGCCGCCCATGCCACCCATGCCACCCATGTCGTCGCCACCCGGGACGGCGGCGGCCGGCTCGGGCTTGTCGGCCACGACGGCCTCGGTGGTCAGGAACAGCCCCGCGATCGAGGCGGCGTTCTGCAGCGCCGAGCGGGTCACCTTGACCGGGTCGTTGACACCGGCGGCCAGCAGGTCCTCGTACTCGCCGGTCGCGGCGTTCAGGCCCTGGCCCGCGGGCAGGCCCTTGACCTTGGCCGCCACGAC
>DATBUG010000242.1:0-1586 GCA_036516315.1 Citricoccus sp. | reverse complement strand
GCCTGCAGCACCGCGTCCGGGCCCACCGGCTCTCTCCCCGGCCGGCGGAGCAGGACGGGCTGCTGGCCGAGGTCACCGACCGGGGTCTGGCAGCCCTCGAGCGCCAGGACGGCCTCCAGGCCTTCGAGCACTTCCAGCACGCCCTGTGGCTGCGCGCGGACACCCGGATGCTCACTCTCGCCCTGACGGCGATGGTCCAGGCCCGCCGTCCCGAGCTGGTGCAGGGCGTGCGCGACCCGCTGCGCCGGTTGCCGCCCAGCCGGCCCCGGCACGCCGGCCAGGCCTGGGTCTGGCTGGCCACGGACAACGTCGAGGCGGCCCTGGTGCACATCCTCTCCGGGCTGGACCTGCCGGAGGAGGACCCGGACCGGTCCGGGCTCGTGCTGCTCGCCCATGCCCTCAACGCCACCGGTCATGCCGCCCTGGTCAAGGGCCGGCTCGAGCTGATGGAGGCCCCCGCGCAGGCCCTGCTGGCCCAGTTGCGCCCGCTGCGGATCCAGCTGGAACACGAGGCCCGGCTCGACGGCGGTACCCGCGCCCTGCTCGTGGAGGTCCAGTCCCTCGAGGCTGAACTGGCCCTGTGGTCCGCCGGAGACCACGGTGATCACATCGCCTCCGGCCGGCATACCTCGGGGATGCGGATGCTTCTGGACGAGCTCGCCGCCGTCCCCGGGACGGAGGCGGCGCAGGCCGGCATCGGCAGCGTCGTGGGATGGGGCCTGCTCGCCCAGGGCGAGGTGGCCGAGGCCCACCGCGTGCTGCGCGGCGCTGCGGCCGCGGACCCCGCGGACCGGACGCTCAGCGTGCGCGTGCACACGGGTCTGGGGCGGCTGGCCTTCCAGGCCGGGGACTGGGACACGGCACAGACCCACTTCGAGCGGGCGGTGGAGAACTCCCTGCTGCTGCCGACCACCGCCGCCACCCGTGCCGCGTTCGCCTCGGCCGCGCTGGTCCCCCTGGCCCGCGGCGACCAGCCCGCCGGCGAGCGCCTGTTGGCCCGGGCCCAGGACGAGGGCCTCGACGCCGGGGACCTGGTCGCCGGCACGGTGGCACTGGCCCGGGGCATCGGCGCGCTCTTCACCGGGGAGCACCGCCAGGCCGTACGGCACTTCACCGTCCTCGACGGTGGCCGCCCCGGCCTGCGCACCGCCGGGGTGACCGGGATGGTCCTCCACGCCCGGGAACTGGCCCTGACGGGGGCCGCGGACCGGCTGGAGTGCCTGGCCGCGTCCGTCGGCGATGACGCGGCCGCCGCCCCGCCCGCGGTGGGCCGCGCGGTGCGCGACGCCGTCACGGGGTTCCTGGCGGTCGCCCACGGCGAGCTCGAGCAGGCCCTGCGGCACCTGGCTTCCTGCCTGGGCGCCTTGGACAGCGCCGTCGAGTCCCCCACCGCCGCCGTACGCTCCGCGGTGTCCGCCGCCCCGCTGCCCGGAGGCGGCCACGCCCTGGTCCGGGCGTTCGTGGCCCTGGATGCGGCCGGTGTGGCGCACCAGCTCCCCGGGACGGTTGCCGGGGACGAGCAGGCCCTCGGCTGGGTGCGCCAGGCCGCCGAGACGTTCCTGCGCACGGACTCGCGGCGTCAGCAC
>DATBUG010000241.1:0-1643 GCA_036516315.1 Citricoccus sp. | reverse complement strand
GCCATGGTGCTGCACTTCGAGGACGCCACCGGGATGGGCCGGCTCGTGCTGCTCGTCGTCGCGGCCGGCGAGGTCTCCCGGGCCGAGGACCGCGCAGCACTGGAGGCGTCCCTCCGCACCAGCCTGCGCACCGAGTTGTCTCCCCGGCACGTACCGGACCACGTGGTCTTCGTGGACTCCATCCCCCGGACCTCCACCGGCAAGCGCCTGGAGATCCCGCTCAAGCGCATCGTCCAGGGGGCCGCGCGCGACCAGGTCTTGGACCCGGGGGTGGTGCTCCTTCCGGAACAGCTCGACGAGACGGTCCGCCGCGTGCGAGAGGTCCTCGGCGATGCGGTGATCAGGACGGCCTGACGGCCGGGTCGCCTGCAGCGCCCGGGCCGGCGCTCCGGGCCAGCCGCGCCTCCAGGATGCCCGCCGCCGCCCGCAGGACCTCCACGTGCCGCGGCACGTCGGCCCGGCTGAAGCGGATGGAGGGGGTGGCCGTCGTCAGCCCGGCCAGGGGCCGGCCGACGTAGTTCACCACCGCGATGCCGACCCCGACCACGCCCTGTTCGGTCTCTTCGACGTTTGTGGCGTAGCCCTCCTGCCGGATCCGCGTCATGCGGCGCTTCAAGGTGGACAGGGAGTGGATCGTGGCGGTGGGCCAGTCCGGGACGCCGGCGCGGTAGACCTCCTCCAGTTCCTGGTTGGGCAGGCGTGAGAGCAGCGCCTTGCCCCCAGCCGAGGTGAAGGCCGGCATGGTGTCACCGCGACGCATCGCGACGCGTAGCGAGTGGGGAGACTCCAGGCCGTCCAGGAAGAGGACGTCCCCGCCGCGCAGCACCATGACCTGGACCGTCTCCCCGGTCTGTTCGCGCGCGTACTCGAGGGCGGGTCGGGCCGCCAGGCGCAGGCCGCCGAGGGCGGGGGAGCGGTCCTGGTCGTTCCAGAACGCCGGGCCGATCCGGTACCGGCGCAGATGGTCCTGGACGGCGTACTCCCGGAACATCAGCGTGTTGAGCAACCGGTGGGCGGTGGACGCCGCCACCCCGAGCTGGGCTGCGGCCTCGGACACCGAGACGGACCCGCTCTGGCGCAGCAGGTCCAGGAGCCTGAGCGCGCGGTCCGCCGACTCGACGGGGGCGGTGTCCGGACGCATGGACCCAGCGTAGGGCGCGGGCGGGTGCAGGGTCCGCGCGTGTCCTTCAGGGGGCGCCGGTGGCGGCCCGCGCGACGGGCGGGGCCGGGTGGCAGGATGAGGGCATGCGCCCCGACGACCTCGACGCCCGGCTCATCCAGCTGTTGACCGATTCGCCCCAACTGCCCGTCCTGGAGTGTGCCCGGCGGCTCGGCGTGGCCCGCGGGACGGTCACCAGCCGGCTGGCGCGGCTGCAGGAGGCCGGGGTGATCAGCGCGATCGTCCCCCAGGTGGACCCCGCCGGCTTCGGGTACGCCCTGGTCGCGTTCTGCTCGGTGGACATCAACCAGCACGTGGGCCACGAACCCGTCACCGAGGCCATCCTCTCCGCGATCCCCGAGGTCACGGACCTCTACACCGTCACCGGGGACCACGACCTGCACCTGCGGGTGGTGGCCCGCAATGGCCAGGACCTGCAGGACGTGCTGGACCGGATCTCCCAGGTCCCGGGCGTGGCGCGGAC
>DATBUG010000240.1:0-7411 GCA_036516315.1 Citricoccus sp. | reverse complement strand
ACCGATCCCTTGTTTCAACGATACCTGTCGTGAATACTGGGAGGAGCCCGCCCGCAGCCACAAGGAGGTCGCCGTGACCTACGTCATCGCCCAGCCGTGCATCGACGTCCTGGACCGGGCGTGCGTCGAGGAGTGCCCGGTCGACTGCATCTACGAGGGCGAGCGGATGCTCTACATCCACCCCGACGAGTGCGTGGACTGCGGCGCCTGCGAGCCGGTGTGCCCGGTCGAGGCGATCTTCTACGAGGACGACGTGCCCGCGCAGTGGAAGGACTACTACAAGGCGAACGTCGAGTTCTTCGACGACATCGGGTCCCCGGGCGGGGCGGCCAAGATGGGGCTGATTAACAAGGACCACCCGATCGTGGCGGCCCTGCCCCCGCAGCCCCAGCCGGCCGACCTGTAGTGCTCACGCTGCCCGAGTACCCCTGGGAGTCCCTGGCCCCCTACCGGCGCACCGCCGCGGGCCACCCCGGGGGGCTGAGCGACCTGTCCATCGGCACGCCGGTGGACGACACCCCGCAGGTGATCCAGCGGGCCCTGGCCGACGCGGCCAACGCGCACGGCTACCCCACCACGCACGGCACGGCCGCCCTGCGCGAGGCCGTCGCCGGGTGGTACGCGCGCCGGCGCGGCGTGGCGGGTCTGGACCCGCAGGCGGTCATCCCCACCGTGGGGTCCAAGGAGTTCATCGCCTGGCTGCCGCTGCTGCTCGGCATCGGCCCCGGCGACGTGGTGGTGCGGCCGACCGTGGCGTACCCGACGTACGACATCGGCGCGCTGCTCGTCGGCGCCGAGGCGGTCGCCGCGGACTCGCTCGAGGAACTGGACGCCGGCACCCGGGACCGGGTGAGGCTCGTCTGGACCAACTCCCCGGCCAACCCGACCGGGGCGGTGGCCTCGGCCGAACGGCTGCGCGACGTCGTCGGGCAGGCCCGCCGGGTGGGCGCGGTGGTGGCCGGGGACGAGTGCTACGCCGAGCTGGGCTGGGAGCAGTGGGACGGGACCGGTGCCGGCACGCCCTGCATCCTCTCGGACGAGGTCAGCGGCGGGGACCACACCGGCCTGCTCAGCGTGTACTCGCTGTCCAAGCAGTCCAACCTCGCCGGGTACCGGGCCGCCTTCGCGGCGGGGGACCCGGCGATCGTGGCCAACCTGGTCAACAGCCGCAAGCACGCGGGGATGATCGTCCCCGCGCCGGTGCAGGCGGCCATGACCGTGGCGCTGGACGACGACGCCCACGTGGCCGAGCAGAAGGACCGCTACCGGGCCCGCCGCGCCCTGCTCAAGGACGCCCTGCAGGCGGCCGGGCTGGTCATCGACCACTCGGAGGCCGGACTGTACCTGTGGGTGCGCGACGGTGCGCGCGCCGGAGACGGTGCGGCCCCGGCGGCCGAGGACAGCTGGGACCTGGTCGGCCGGCTGGCCGAACGGGGCATCCTGGTGGGGCCCGGCACCTTCTACGGCACCGCCGGCAACGGCTACGTCCGGGTGGCGATCACGGCCACCGACGAGGCCGTGGCCCGCGCCGCGGAACGCCTGCGCACCTGGCGCTGACCCGTCACGGATTCCGTGCAACGGGTCCGTGCTTGGTAGCGTTGACGAGGATTGCACCATAGCGGCCGCACCCATCGGTGCCGAGGTCAGCAACACAGACGAACTCATGAGGGAGTACCCATGACCGAGAACACTTCAGCAGCGCTGTCCGTCGACGGCACGAACGTCGACCTGGCGCGTGAACAGGCGACCGCCGGCAACGACGGGCTGAACATCGGCCCGCTGCTGAAGAACACCGGTCTGGTCACGTACGACCCGGGCTTCATGAACACGGCCAACACGAAGTCCGCCATCACGTTCATCGATGGCGACGAGGGCGTGCTGCGCTACCGGGGGTACCCGATCGAGCAGCTGGCCGAGAAGTCCTCGTTCCTCGAGGTCGCCTACCTGCTGATCTACGGCGAGCTGCCCAGCGGCGACCAGCTGCAGGCCTGGGACGAGAACATCCGCCGCCACACGATGCTGCACGAGGACCTCAAGGGCTTCTTCGGCGGGTTCCCGCGGGACGCCCACCCGATGCCCGTGCTGTCCTCCGCGGTCTCCGCGCTCTCCACGTTCTACCCGGATTCCCTGGACCCCTTCGACGAGGAGCAGGTCCACATCTCCACGATCCGGCTGATGGCCAAGCTGCCGGTGATCGCCTCCTACGCGTTCAAGAAGTCCCTGGGCCAGCCGATGCTCTACCCGGACAACTCCCTGAACCTGGTGGAGAACTTCCTGCGCCAGTGCTTCGGCGTCCCGGCCGAGCCGTACGAGCTGGACCCGGACATGGTCAAGGCCCTAGACCTGCTGCTGATGCTGCACGCCGACCACGAGCAGAACTGCTCCACCTCGACCGTGCGCCTGGTCGGGTCCTCGCAGGCCAACATGTTCGCCTCGGTCTCGGCCGGCATCAACGCCCTCTACGGGCCGCTGCACGGTGGCGCCAACGAGGCCGTGCTGAACATGCTGCGTGGCATCAAGGCCGAGGGCATCACGCCCGAGGACTTCATGGAAAAGGTCAAGAACAAGGAAGCCGGCGTCAAGCTGATGGGCTTCGGCCA
Organism: Citricoccus sp.; assembly: GCA_036516315.1. GTDB lineage: Bacteria > Actinomycetota > Actinomycetes > Actinomycetales > Micrococcaceae > Citricoccus. Next base: position 4,811 of record DATBUG010000240.1, on the reverse strand, counting down.
CCGGGTGTACAAGAACTACGACCCGCGCGCCAAGATCATCAAGAAGACCGCGGAGGAGATCCTGGGCAAGCTCGGCGGTAACGACGAGCTCCTGGAGATCGCCCAGCGCCTGGAGGAGAAGGCGCTGGTGGATGACTACTTCGTGGAGCGCCGCCTGTACCCGAACGTCGATTTCTACACCGGCGTGATCTACAAGGCCATGGGCTTCCCGGAGAAGATGTTCACCGTGCTGTTCGCGCTCGGCCGCCTGCCCGGCTGGATCGCCCAGTGGCGCGAGCTGATGCAGGACCCGGCTACCAAGATCGGCCGCCCGCGCCAGGTCTACACCGGCTACGACCTACGGGACTACCCCGGCGCCTGACCGCCCTTGAGCCCCGGAGTCCCGGGGCACCAGAGCCATAGAGCTCCCCGAGAGATCCCGGGCCGGCCCACGCCGTCAGCAGCGTGGGCGGGCCCGGGATCTCGCGTTGTGCGGGCACGGCGGCGCCGCAGGACACTTACACGCTCCCGAGCGAGTCCTGGCCGACAGGGCCGACAGGTGTGCCCTATCCGGCGAGCGTGATGGTGACCGCGCCGTCGGTCCCGGGCGTCTGGGACCAGCCGTGGTCGGCGCGCACCCAGCCCTGCCCGCCGAAGGACGCTGCCGTCACACCGAACTGTTGGGCGTGGGCCACCGCCCACTGCACCAGGGCCCAGCCGCGGGGCCCGGTCGCGGGGATGGTGACGGTGCGCCCGTCCCGGGAGACGGTCGGGTCGGCACTGGAGAGCTGGTCGGTCAGCGCAGTCACGAGGCCCTCGGCGTCACCGGGTTCATCGGCTGACTTCAGCACGCAGTTCAGCGCCGCGGGGGAGTGGCCCGTGAGCGCGGAGGCGTAGGCCCGGCCCTCGGGCTCGTGGTCGGCGTAGGCGTCCGGGTAGGCGGAGCGCTGGACCTTCTGGGCGGCCACCGTGACGTCCAGGTCCTGGAAGTCCGGGGCGAGCGCCTCGAGCTCCTGGAAGAACCGGTGGGCGGCGTAGACCGGGTCCATGACCTGCTCCTCGGAGCCCCAGCCCTGGGAGGGCCGCTGCTGGAACAGTCCGCGGGAGTCGGGCCCGGCCTCGTCGCCGTAGTCGATGTTGCGCAGCTTGGACTCCTGCACGGCTGTGGCGATGCCGATCGAGGCGGCGCGGGCCGGCAGGCCGCGGTCCATCGAGACCGCGGCGATGAGCGCGGCGTTGGCCGCCTGGTCCGGGGCGAGCCCGTAGGACTCGGTGCCGACCACGGCCGTGCAGCGCTCCCGGACGAGGACCTCGGAGTCCTCGATGAACCGGGAGGCGGCCCAGAACCCGCCGGCCACCAGCAGGGTGCAGACCAGCAGCACCCCCAGGGCCCGGCGGCGGCGCCGGCGGCGCGGGGTCACCGCCGGGTCCCGGCGTCAGTTGGCGTGCAGGGCATCGTTGAGCGTGACGGTCTGGCCCTCGCGGGGCAGGGCCTGCACCTGGCCGGTGGAGGAGTCACGGCGGAACAGCAGGTTCGGGACGCCGGACAGGTCGAGGGCCTTGACCACCATGTCCTGGCCGGAGTCCTGCCGGACGCTCACGCGCGTGCCGGCGGTGACGTACAGCCCGGCCTCCACCACGCAGTCGTCACCCACGGAGATGCCCACGCCCGAGTTGGCCCCGAGCAGCACCCGCTCGCCGATGACGATGCGCTGGGTGCCGCCACCGGAGAGGGTGCCCATGATCGAGGCCCCGCCGCCGACGTCGGACCCGTCCCCGACCACCACGCCGGCGGAGATGCGTCCCTCCACCATCGAGGCGCCCAGCGTCCCGGCGTTGAAGTTCACGAAGCCCTCGTGCATGACCGTGGTGCCCTCGGCCAGGTGTGCCCCGAGGCGCACCCGGTCGGCGTCGGCGATCCGGACGCCGGAGGGGACCACGTAGTCCGTCATGCGCGGGAACTTGTCCACCCCGTACACGGCCAGCGGGCCCCGGGCCCGCAGCTTCAGGCGGGTGGTCTCGAACCCGGCCGTCGAGCACGGGCCGGCGCTGGTCCACACGACGTTGGCCAGCGTGCCGAAGACCCCGTCCAGGTTCATCGTGTTCGGTGCCGCGAGGCGGTGGGAGAGCAGGTGCAACCGCAGCCAGGAGTCCAGGGCGTCCGCGGGGGCCGCGTCCAGGTCAGCGCGCACCGTCACGACGCGCTGGGTGGTGCCGCGGGCGTCGTCGTCCCGGGCGGCGGACTCCAGGGCCTGGGCCAGGGACTCGTCCCGTCCCGCCTGTCCACCCAGGGCCGGCGCGGGGAACCAGGCGTCGAGGACGGCGCCGTCGGCGGCGTAGGTGGCCAGGCCGAGGCCGGAGGCCGTGCGGTCGGTGGGCAGGGGGGAACCGGGCTGCGCGGGGGTGGAATGCATGGGGAATATCCTACTGGCATGGAACCTTCGCTCTCGGTCAGCACCGCGCCCGTCCTGCCACCCCTCGACATCGACGTGGCCCTGTTGACGGCCGTGCTGCTGGACATCGAATCCGTGTCCGACCGCGAGGGCCCGATCGCCGACGCGGTCGAGTCCGCGCTGCGGGCGCTGCCGCGTCTGGAGGTCCACCGGATCGGGGACGCCGTGGTGGCCAGGACCTCGTTCGGCCTGGACTCGCGGGTCGTGCTGGCCGGGCACCTGGACACCGTGCCCCTGCCGACCACGCCCGGGTCCCGCGGGACGGTGCCCTCGCGCTGGGTGCCGGCGGACGGTGACGACCAGGGAGCGTTCGCGCCCATGCCCCAGGACGAGGACGTGCTCTATGGGCGCGGGGCCACGGACATGAAGGGCGGCGTGGCCGTGCAGCTGGCCCTGGCCGGGCTGCTGGGCTCCGAGGCCGGCCCGCGTCCGGACCGGGACGTCACCTGGGTCTTCTACGACCACGAGGAGGTCGAGGCCTCCCGGTCCGGCCTGGGCCGCATCGCCCGGCAGTCCCCCGAACTGCTCGAGGCGGACTTCGCGGTGCTGCTGGAGCCGACGGACGGGGTGGTGGAGGGCGGGTGCAACGGCACCAGCCGGTACCTGGTGCGGATCCCGGGGGTGGCCGCCCACACCGGACGGGCCTGGCGGGGCGTGAACGCCATCCACGCCGCCGCCCCGCTGCTGTCCGCGCTGGCCGCCTACGAACCGGCCACCGTGACGGTCGAGGGCCTGGACTACCGGGAGGGCCTCAGCGCCGTGCGCATCCACGGCGGGACCGCCGGCAACGTGGTGCCGGACTCCTGCTCGGTGGAGATCAACTACCGCTTCGCCCCGGACAAGGACGTCGACCAGGCCCACGACCACGTGTTCTCGGTGCTGGCCGCCGCCGGGATCGAGCGCGACGCCGTCGAGATCACCGACGCCTCCGGCGCGGCGCGGCCGGGGCTGGACCACCCGGCGGCGGCAGCGTTCGTGGCGGCCGTGGGCGGGGAGCCCATGCCCAAATACGGCTGGACCGACGTGGCGCGGTTCTCGGAGCTGGGTGTGCCGGCGGTCAACTTCGGCCCCGGGGACGCGCTGCTGGCGCACACCGACGACGAGCACGTCACCGCCGGTGCCATCCGGGCCTGCCTGGCGGCGTTGCGCCGCTGGCTGGTGCCCGCGGCCGGTCGGCCGTAGGGGGCCGTGAGGCCCGCCCGGGTCCCCGCCGGCCGGGTGGGTCAGTCCCGCCCGGCCGGACGGGGCCGGGCGCCGGTCATCTGACCGTGAGGGCCGGGCCCATGGTGGTCGAGGTGACCGGCGCGGTGTCCCCGACCGTCCGCGAGGACAGCCTCCCGGCGAGCTTGGAGGCCAGCCAGGTGAGGATGAAGTTGATGACGATGAAGATCAGCGCCGCCACCACCAGGGTCTGCAGGATGTTCGAGTAGCCCGAGCCGAGCTGGCGGGAGTACTGCAGCAGCTCGTAGAAGCCGATCAGGTATCCCAGGGCGGAGTCCTTGATGATGACCACGAACTGGCTGAGCAGGGACGGCAGCATGGCGGTCAGGGCCTGGGGGACCTCCACCAGCCGCAGGGACTGGTTGTTGGTCATCCCGATCGCCGCGGCGGCCTCCCGCTGGCCCTTCGGCAGCGACTTCACCCCGGAACGCACCAGCTCGGCGATCACGGCGCCGTTGTACACCGTCAGCCCGACGATCACCCCGTAGTACGCGGCGTCGGCCGAGGCGATCAGCCCGGACGGGGCCACCACCCGGGAGAAGAAGAAGTACAGGAAGAACATCATCACCAGCACCGGCACCGCGCGGAAGAACTCCACCACCACGCCGGCGAGCCAGCGCAGCGGGGCGAACGGGGCCAGGCGCAGGAAGCCGAAGATGAGGCCGAAGACCAGGGCGGTGACCACGGCGATGCCTGAGGACTGCAGGGTGAACTGCAGACCGGGCAGGTAGTAGTTGGCCCAGGCGTTGGCGTTCAGGGCGTTGACCCACTTGTCCGGGGCCAGTTGGTTCTGCGAGTCGAGCTGGATCAGGACCAGCACCACGACCACCAGCACCACCACGAGGGCCAGCACGTTGGAGAGGAGGATGTTGCGCCGGGCCCGCGGGCCCGGGGCGTCGAACAGGACGCTCGCCTGGGCCTTCATCGTGCCACCGCCAGCTTGTCCGAGAGCCACGTGGTGAGGATGCCCATGGGGATGACGATGATGCAGAACCCGATGGCGATCGTGAGGAAGATGTAGACCATCAGGTTGGGGTTGAACTCGATCATGGTCTTCATCAGTCCGGAGGCCTCCGCCACGGAGGCGGCCGCGGCCACCGTGGTGTTCTTGGTCAGGGCGATCAGGGTGTTCCCGAGCGGGGTGATCGCCCCGCGCAG
>DATBUG010000239.1:0-2704 GCA_036516315.1 Citricoccus sp. | reverse complement strand
TCACGGACGCCACCGGCCTGAGGTGGGATGTGGACTTGTTCTCACGTAACGAACGTACTGTCCGGCCTTACCGGTGGACAGGGTGGTCCATACTCGTCTGTCTCCCGCAGCACCGCGGATCGCCCGGCCGCCGTGGCTCGTCACTCACGCCGGGTGAGCGAGGCGCTGGTGCAGCAGCTCGGCGCCGAGGCCGCTGAGCCGGTCCAGGTGTGCGCGGCGGCCGGTGAGGACGAGGAACAGGTCCGTCATGGTGCCCGTGACCTCCGGGCCGGTGCCGTCGGCCCAGTCGTGGTCCGTGGCGACGAGCCGTAACCCCTCGAGCGGGAGGGCGCGGAAGACCTGGGCATTGGGCGTCCTCCTGGAGGCGATGACGTGGTCCGCGGCCTCCGCGACGACCTCCGGGGGCAGGGACACCTCACGGCCCAGCGGCACGGCGATGTCCAGGGTGTGTCCGACGGCGTCGATGAGCGCCTCGCGGCCGGTGAGCCCCGGGACCGGGCGGTGCAGGCCGACCATGGCCCGCAGGTTGTCCCGGATCTGGTCGTTGCTCAGGGTGCGGGCCACGGCCTTGGACGCGTCCCGGATCGTCCGGTTGATGCTGCCCGGGTAGCGCAGGAAGAAACGGTAGAGCCGGAACCGGGGCATCCCAGCCAGGGTGAGGTGCGCGGCCACCTCCCGGACCGTCCACGCCTCGCACAGCGACGGCCGGTCCCATTCCTCCGGTGTCAGTCCCGCCAGCAGGTCGGCGAGGGCCCGGCGGCGCTCGTCCACGGCGGCCCAGACCTCGGTGTCCTTCATGATCCTGTCCTTCCGTGCTCTGCGCGAGATCCTCGATCCCCGAGACGGCCGGCGGCCACCGCCGCCGTCATCACCACCCCCGTCATCATCACCACCGCACTCACGATCATCGGCCGAGGCACCGGCCGGGTGGGTGCGGTCCCTATCCCGCCGGTGCAGCCTCCACCCGGTGGCGACGCTGGCGCAGCAGCATGGCCCCGCCGGAGGCGGCCAGCAACACGAGCCCGGCCACCAGCACGGCGCCGCCGGCTCCGAGGGAACCGTCCGTCCACTCGACCAGTGCCTCCGTCACCGCTGTGGTCAGTGCCAGGACCGCCACCGCCAGGAACGGCCACCAGCCGCGCCACCAGTACAGGCCGAAGAGCCCCAGGGCGAGGACGAAGGTCACGGCGTGGGCCCAACCGGGCTCGGGGTGGGCCAGCAGCAGCTGGGAGCCGAGGAACAGCAGTAGCGCGCCCACGGCCCCGCCGAGTTGCGGTTCGGACCACCCCCGGCGGACCAGCGCCAGGGTGAGCCAGAGGGCACCGGCCGCCAGGACGAGGACGGCCCGCAGGATCTCGGCGCCGACGTCGTCCCCGGTCCAGACGCTCAGGAGCAGCACCACCGTGGCGAGCGCCAGCCCCAGGTGCAACAGCACGGAGGGCGCCAGCGCGTACCCGAGGCCCAGGACGACCAGGGCCAGGCCCACCCCGGCCACCGTGGAGACGTTGTACTGGTCGTAGTCCGGGGGCGGGAAAAAGGTGTCCAGGATCCAGCTGCCCAGGGCCAGTCCCGCCGCCACGGACGCGGCGGTCACCAGGGTCCCGGCCAGGAACCGGGGGCGCGCGTCCAGCCGGTCGCGTCCGGCCCACGCCCCGCCGGCGACCCGCACCACCACCAGTGCCCCGGCCAGCAGCACCAGGGCGATACCGGCCAGGATCAGGCTGCGCTGGGCGGGGGAGACCTCGCCCCAGTACTGCGCACCCAGCAGGACGATGGCCACGACGACAAGCGCGGCCCCCGCGTAGGCGACCACCTCGGTCAACCGGGGCCCGGTGCGCCGGCCCGCGACCGCGGATCCCTCGCCGCCGTGAACACCAGGCGGTGCCAGCTCGCGCTCGACGACGGCGCGGGCCTCGGCCGCGCGCGGCCCCTCGACCAGCCCGGCCTCCACCAGCGCCGCGACGACCTTCCCGGAGCTGACGTGCTCGTTCATGTCCGAAGCCTAGTGCGCGGCCTCGCCGGTGGACATGGCCAGGCCCCCGATCAGTTCGGCCGCGGCGCGTGGCCGCACCAGCCAGGCCAGGTGGCTGCCGGGCAGGGTGTGCACGTCATAGGGATTCTCCGGGGTCAGGGCGTCACCTTCGCGGATGATCCGGTCCTGCATGGCCAGGGGCATGCTCGCGTCCTCGCGCAGCCGGATGAAGGTCCGGGGCACCGTGCCCCAGGTGGACCGCTGTGCGCGGTCGCCGGCCGAGCCGGCGTCGAGGTTCTCGTCCGGTTGGAAGCTGTTCAGCATCACCAGGAACTCGTCGTCGGTGCCATCGGCCAGGAAGGCCGCCTTCAGGGCGGTTAGGGCCGCGGGGTCCGCCGTGCGGAAGTTCGTGCGGAGCAGGCCGAGGGCCGCCGGGTCTCCGAGGGCGGCCCGTTGCATGCCGGCCACGTCCACCCCGGCCATCTCCGGTTCGGCGTAGTAGGCGCCCACGTCCAGCTCCACCGGCGCCCAGGCCGCCACGTAGACCAGCCGGTCGACCAGGTCGGGCCGGGCGTTGGCGACCGCCGTGATGGTCACCCCGGCCCGGCTGTGGCCCAGCAACACCACCGGTCCGTGCTCCCGGACCCGTTCCAGGACCCCGACCACGTGGTGGACGTTGTCCTGGAGGGTGACGCCGCGGATGACGCCCGGCGCGGCGGCCAGACGCTCCAG
>DATBUG010000238.1:0-2763 GCA_036516315.1 Citricoccus sp. | reverse complement strand
CCACGAGCAGGGCACTCAGGCCCTGCCGGGCCATCCGTTCGCGGACGGAGAGCAGCCGCTGGGCGTACTCGTCCATGGCGAACAGCGCGCCGCGGACGTCGGGGTCCGCGGACGGGACGGCCGGCAGCGGTGCGGGGGCCGGGGGAGCGGTGAGCGCCTGGGTGGCGGTGGACGACGGCGGCGTGTCAGCCGGCGCCGGAACGGTCGGGACGGGGGCGGTGGTGGCGGTGTCCGGGGGGAGGACACCGTGGAGACGGGTATTCAGCACGCCATATTTCTAGGCGCCACCGCCCGGGCTTGTCTGTACGGGCGAGTACTCGATCGGCACCCACCCCTCGTGGCGGCCGTCCGGCCCGGGGCGGCCGGGGGGTTTCGGGGGCGTGTTCCGCGGCCTGCCGCGCATGACGGGACCCGGTACGCCATACTCGGTGCCCACCTGAATCGCTTCCGGCCGGGTGCGTGCCCTACTCGCGACCCGGGGGTGCGGGCGCTCCAGGAACGGCACGGCCGGCGACCGGGCGTCCCCGAGGGGCGTGCCGCGGGGGCACAGGGCCCCGAGTACCGCTCAGGACACGGGGACGGGGCGGGGGCGGGCGAGGGCCAGCACGCCCGCCAGGCAGGCCAGGACCACCACCGCGAGCACCCCGGACAGCCCGGCGTAGTCGACCCACCCCATCACCAGTCCGGCGGCCACGGAGCCCACCGCCGCCGCGAGGGACATCACCGCGTCCGAGAACCCCTGGGCCGGGACGCGTTCCTCCGGCCGCAGGGCCGCCACGAGCAGGGTCGAGCCGGCCACGGTGGCCGCCGACCAGCCCAGGCCCAGCAGCACGAGGCCGGTGACCACGGCCCAGTGCTGCCCGGGCAGCAGGCCCGTGCACGCAGTGGCGCCGAGCAGCAGGACCAGGCCGAGGGTCACGATCCGGGCCGGGCCGTGCCGGTCCGCGAGGATGCCCATGAGCGGGGAGAGCGCGTACATGCCGGCCACGTGCAGGGAGATGGTGAAGCCGATGAGCACCACCGTGTCCGGGTGGTTGCCGAGGTCGCTGCTGACCACGCCCGCCTGGTGCTGCAGGTGCAGCGGGGTCATGGACATCAGACCCACCATGACGGTGTGGGCGGCGATCACGGAGAGCAGCGCGGCCAAGGCCGTGGGGTGGCGGCGGACGGCGTGCCAGCCGGCGCTCCACCGCCCGCCGCGGGGCGCGGGTGCCTCCGTGCCGGCCGGCACCGTCGTCGCGCCCGCCGGGACCGCCGGGAGGTCCGGGGAGGCCGGGAGGTCCGGGGAGGCCGGGGACGTCGCACCCGATTCCAGGTCCCGGCGCAACAGCAGGGGATCGGGCCGCAGGCCCAGCAGGATGATCAGCCAGCCGACCAGCATCCCGGCCCCCGAGATGAGGAACGGACCGGCGTGGGCCGGAACCCCGAGCCAGCCGGCCAGCACCGCACCCGGACCCACCATGTTCGGACCGAGCACCGCACCGACGGTGACGGCCCAGACCACCAGGGACAGGTCCCGGCCGCGGTGTCGGGGCTCGGCCAGGTCGGTCACGGCGAAGCGGGCCTGCAGGTTCACGGCGGCCCCGAAGCCGACCAGGAACGCCCCGGCCAGCAGCAGGGGGAAGGAGCGCACGAGCACGGCCGTGACCATGAGCGCCTGACCGGCCAGTCCGGCGGCCAGCCCCCAGCCCAGTGCCGTCCGGCGGCCCCGGGCCACCGCCAGCTGGGCCAGCGGGATGGACACCACCGCCGAGCCCAGGGTCATGCCGGTGTTCACCAGGCCGGCGGTGGACTCGAGCCCGGAGAGGTCCACGGCCAGAATGGACCCGAGCGAGAGCGTGGCGCCGTTGCCGAGCCCGGAGAACACCTGGGCCGTGCCGAGGACCCGCACCGTGCGCCGCTGGGCGGAGCGCGCCTGCGGGTCGAGCGGCACCGGGTCGGCGCGGTCGGCGCGGTCGTCGCGGTCGTCGTCGTTCACGGCTCCACGATAGGCGGGGGCGGGCCGGTACTGGACTATCCTTGACGGGTGACTTCCACCCAGGCTGACAACCCGCAGATCGCCGCCGACTTCCCGACCGTCCTCGTGGTCGACAACGGGGCCCAGTACGCCCAGCTGATCGCGCGCAGGGTCCGTGAGGCCAACGTGTACTCCGAGGTCGTCCCGCACACCCTGCCGGCCGAGGAGATCCTCGCCCGCAAGCCCGCGGCCCTGATCCTCTCCGGCGGCCCGTCCTCGGTGTACGCCGAGGGCGCCCCCCAGCTGGACCCGGCACTGCTGGATGCCGGTGTGCCCGTCCTGGGCCTGTGCTACGGCTTCCAGGCGATCGCCCAGGCGCTGGGCGGCAAGGTCGCCAACACCCAGACCCGCGAGTACGGCTCCACCCGGCTCGAGGCCATCAACCCCACCTCTGAGCTGCTCGAGGGCCAGGACGTGGACCAGGTGGTGTGGATGTCCCACGCGGACGCCGTGTCCGAGGCCCCTCCCGGCTTCTCCGTGACCGCCCGCACCCCGGGCGCCCCGGTGGCGGCCTTCGAGAGCCCGGAGAAGAGGATCTACGGCGTGCAGTGGCACCCGGAGGTCGGCCACACCGAACGGGGACAGGAGGTCCTGACGAACTTCCTGCGCCGCGGTGCCGGGCTGGACGAGTCCTGGACCACCTCCAACGTGATCGAGGAGCAGGTCGAGCTGATCCGCGAGCAGATCGGCGAGTACCGGGCCATCTGCGGGCTGTCCGGCGGCGTGGACTCCGCGGTGGCGGCCGC
>DATBUG010000237.1:0-4931 GCA_036516315.1 Citricoccus sp. | reverse complement strand
GGTTGAGGCGACCACCGTGGCGGTCGGCTCCTCGCGGGCGATCTCGAGGGCCAGGTTCGGTCCGGAGACGACGGCGAAGCGCCCGGCGCCCAGGCCCAGGCCCTCGGCGCACAACTCGCTCATCCGCGCGTCGGAGCCCCGCTCCAGTCCCTTGACGAGGGACACCACCACGGCGTCCGCGGCCAGCACCGGCCGGATGGCGTCCAGATACCCGCGGACCTCCTGGGCGGGGATGGCCAGCACGACCATGCCGGCACCGGCGACGGTCCCGGCTAGGTCCGTGGTGGCCGTCAGCGTGGCAGGCAGGTCGATCCCGGGCAGGTAGTCCGGGTTGACGTGCCGTTCGGTGATGGCGGCGGCGACCTCATCGCGGCGGGCCCACAGCACGATCTGCGGGTCGGCCACACCGCGCTCGGCGGCGCTGTCCGCGAGGACCTTGGCGAAGGTCGTGCCCCAGCTGCCGGCACCGACGACGGCGATGCGCTCGCTGCGTGCGGAAGCGGTGGCGGGCGTGCCCGCGCCCTCCGGCGCCGGGGCCTGTCCCGGGGTGCTGGTGCCGGTCATGACGAGGTCGTCTCCCGCTGGCCCGTGCGCGGGTTCCAGCGCCCCTGTGGGGCCTGTTCGCCGCGCAGCACCGCCAGCTCGGCGGTGATGGCCGCCATGATGCGTTCGCTGGCGGTCTCCAGTACGGAGCGGGTGAGCGCCGCGTCGCGCAGGTCGTCCAGGGGCACGGGCCGCCCGGCGCGGATCCGCGCGGTCCGTCGCGGCCGCACCGAGGGCACCTTCGCCGTCTTCGGCAGGACCTCGTGGATGCCCCACTGGGCCACGGGGATCACGGGCACGCCGGTCTTCAGCGCCAGCCGGGCCGCCCCGGTCTTGGCCTTCATGGGCCACCCCTGCGGATCGGTGGTCAGGGTGCCCTCCGGGTAGATGATGATGGCCCCGCCCTCGGAGAGCACCCGGTCGGCCGCCTCCAGCGACTCGGTGCCCCCGCGGGCCCGGTCCACCGGGATCTGCCGCATCCTGGTCAGCAGGCCCCCGACCACGGGCAGCTGGAACAGTTCGGATTTGGCCAGGAAGTGCGGCAGGTGGCCCTGGTTGTAGACGAAGTGCCCCATCGCCAGCGGGTCGAGGTTGGACACGTGGTTGGCGCAGACGATGAACCCGGAGTCGGGAAGGTTCTCGGTGCCCAGCCACTGCTTCGACATCACGGCGTTGAGGCCGGGACGGACGAGGCAGGAGGCGGCGAGGTAACCGGCACGGAGCCCGGCGGGTGCGGTCATGTCGGTCCTCCTAGCGGCTGATGGCGCTGAGCTCGACCTCGGCCCCGAGGCCGGTGAGCTTGTCCATGAACTTCTCGTAGCCCCGGTTGATGATCTCGATGCCGGTGGCCTGGGAGGTGCCCTTCGCGGCCAGGGCCGCGATGAGGTGGGAGAACCCGCCGCGCAGGTCCGGGATGTCGAAGTCCGCCCCGCGCAGCTCGGTGGGCCCGGAGATGACCGCGGAGTGCAGGAAGTTGCGCTGTCCGAAGCGGCACGGCACCGAGCCCAGGCACTCGCGGTGCAGCTGGATGGAGGCGCCCATGCGCACCAGGGCGTCGGTGAAGCCGAAGCGGTTCTCGTACACCGTCTCGTGCACGATCGAGACCCCCTCGGCCTGGGTCAGGGCCACGACGAGCGGCTGCTGCCAGTCCGTCATGAACCCCGGGTGGACGTTGGTCTCGAGCACGAGCGACTTCAGCGGGCCGCCGGCGTGCCAGAAGCGGATGCCATCGTCGTCGACGTCGAACTCCCCACCGATCTTGCGGTAGGTGTTCAGGAAAGCCGTGAGGTCACGCTGCATCGCGCCTTCGACGTAGATGTCACCCTGGGTGACCAGCGCCGCCGAGGCCCAGGAGGCGGCCTCGTTGCGGTCCGGGATGGCCCGGTGGTTGAAACCGGACAATGTGCTGACGCCCTCGATGCGGATCGTGCGGTCCGTCTGCACGGTGATGATCGCACCCATCTTCTGCAGGACGGCGATCAGGTCGTGCACCTCCGGCTCGACGGCGGCACCCTTCAGCTCCGTGATGCCCTCGGCCTTCACGGCCGTCAGCAGCACCTGCTCGGTGGCCCCGACGGACGGGTAGGGCAGTTCGAGCTTGGCGCCCGTCAGCCCCTTGGGAGCGGAGATGTGGATCCCCCCGGGGCGCTTCTCGACGACCGCCCCGAAGCTGCGCAGCACGGTGAGGTGGAAGTCGATCGGCCGGTCACCGATCCGGCACCCGCCCAGGTCCGGGATGAAGGCCTCGCCGATCGAGTGCATCAGCGGCCCGCAGAACAGGATCGGGATGCGGGAGTCGCCCGCGTGGGCGTCGATCTCGGAGCTCGTGGCCGACTTGGTCCGCGCCGGGTCCATGGTGAGGTCGCCCGTGACCGGGTCCTTCGAGACCTTCACACCGTGCACCGAGAGCAGTCCTGTGACGATCTCCACGTCCCGGATCTCCGGCACGTTGCGCAGCACCGACGGGCGGTCGCCCAGCAATGAGGCCACCATGGCCTTCGGCACCAGGTTCTTGGCGCCCCGGACGGCGACGCGTCCCTCGAGCGGCTTGCCGCCGTTGATCGTCAGCAGATTTCCCATAGACAGTGGACATCCTCCGTGGCCCGCCGGGTCGGGGCCGTAGCTTCGTGGTGGATCCACTGGAATAGCTCACCCGGCGGCGCGGATCCGCCCCCCAGCATACGGCCCAGGACGGGTTCAGGCCGTCCGGGCCGGCAGCGTGGCGGGCTTGAACGAGGGACGGGCGGCCTCGAAGGCGGCGATCTCCTGCTCGGTGCGCAGGGTCAGGCCGATGTCGTCCAGCCCCTCCATCAGCCGCCAGCGCGTGTAGTCGTCCAGGCCGAAGCCGGCAGTCACCGCCCCGCAGGTCACGGTCCGGTTCTGCAGGTCCACGGTGACCTCGGTGCCGGGGTGGTTCTCCAGCTCCTTCCAGATCAGCTCGATGTCCTGCTGGTCGACCTCGGCGGCCACCAGCCCCTGCTTGCCGGCGTTGCCGCGGAAGATGTCCGCGAACCGGGCGGAGAGCACGGCCTTGAAGCCGTAGTCCTTCAGCGCCCACACGGCGTGCTCGCGAGAGGACCCGGTCCCGAAGTCCGGCCCGGCCACCAGGACCGATCCCGCGGAGTACGGCTCGCGATTGAGGATGAACTCCGGGTCCTTGCGCCAGCCGGCGAACAGGGCGTCGTCGAAGCCCGTGCGAGTGATGCGCTTGAGGTAGACGGCCGGGATGATCTGGTCGGTGTCCACGTTGGACTGCTTGAGCGGGACGCCGATCCCGGTGTGGCGGATGTACGGTTCCATGATCAGGCCTCCTGGAGCTGGGTCTGGCCGGCGGTGAGGTCGGACGGGGAGGACAGGGTGCCGCGGATGGCGGTGGCGGCCGCGACGACCGGGGACACCAGGTGCGTGCGCCCGCCCTTGCCCTGCCGGCCCTCGAAGTTGCGGTTGGAGGTCGAGGCGCAGCGCTCGCCCGGGGCCAGTTGGTCCGGGTTCATCCCCAGGCACATGGAGCACCCGGCGAACCGCCATTCGGCGCCGAAGTCCTTGAAGACCCTATCCAGGCCCTCGGCCTCGGCCTGCAGGCGCACCCGTGCCGAGCCCGGCACCACGATCATGCGCACGTTCTCCGCCTTGGCCTGTCCCTCGATGATGGAGGCCGCGGTACGCAGGTCCTCGATCCGCGAGTTCGTGCACGAGCCCAGGAACACCGTGTCCACCGGGACGTCCTTCATGGCCATGCCCGGGGTCAGGTCCATGTACTCCAGCGCGCGGCGCGCGGCCGCCTGGGCATTGGGATCCTCGAAGGACTCCGGGTCCGGCACCGTCTCGTTGAGGGACACGCCCTGGCCCGGGTTGGTCCCCCAGGTGACGAACGGCTCGAGGGTGTCGGCGTCGAGGAAGACCTCGGCGTCGAAGACGGCGTCCTCGTCCGTGGCCAGGGAGCGCCAGTACTGGACCGCCGCGTCCCAGTCCTGCCCGGTGGGTGCGTGCGGGCGGCCCTGGATGTACTCGAAGGTGGTCTCGTCCGGGGCGATCATGCCGGCCCGGGCCCCGGCCTCGATGGACATGTTGCAGATGGTCATCCGGGCGTCCATGGACAGCGAGCGGATGGCCGAGCCGCGGTACTCCAGCACGTAGCCCTGACCGCCGCCGGTGCCGATCTTGGCGATCACGGCCAGGATGATGTCCTTGGCCGTGACGCCCTCGCGCAGCGTGCCCTCCACGGTGATCGCCATGGTCTTGAACGGCTTCAGGGGCAGGGTCTGGGTGGCCAGCACGTGCTCCACCTCGGAGGTGCCGATGCCGAACGCCAGGGCCCCGAAGGCACCGTGCGTGGAGGTGTGGGAGTCACCGCACACCACGGTCATCCCCGGCTGGGTCAGCCCCAGCTGCGGGCCGACCACGTGCACGATCCCCTGCTCGGCGTCGCCGAGGGAGTGCAGCCGGATGCCGAACTCGCGCGCGTTGTCCCGCAGCGTCTGGATCTGCTTGGCCGAGACGGGGTCCGCGATCGGCTTGTCGATCTCCAGCGTCGGGGTGTTGTGGTCCTCGGTGGCGATCGTCAGGTCCGGCCGGCGCACGGGGCGTCCGGCCAGGCGCAGGCCCTCGAAGGCCTGCGGGCTGGTGACCTCGTGCACCAGGTGCAGGTCGATGTACAGCAGGTCCGGGGTCTGTGCATCGCCGGCGCCCTCGCCGGGGACGACCACATGGTCCTGCCACACCTTCTCGGCCAGCGTGCGCGGAGCCGTCGGGGTGACCGTGCTCTCGGGAATCTCTGCCATTTCACGTCCTTCCACCAATGACCATCTCACTGTGGCACCGCCGCGCGGGACACCACCAGCATCGAGATCGTAATCTCAAATAGTGAGACGGTAGTATCAGAGTATGGA
>DATBUG010000236.1:0-4393 GCA_036516315.1 Citricoccus sp. | reverse complement strand
GGTGGTCGGGGCCGCCGTCGTCGTGGTCGGTTCGGAGGCGGGCTCCGAGGTGGTCGGTGCGGCCGAGGTGGTGGCCGGGTCCGAGGTGGGCTCCTCGGCGCCGCCGGCGTAGCGCACGGTGACGATCGTGCCCACGGGCATCTCCCCCACGGGGCTCAGGGACAGCACCGTGCCCTCGGCACTGCTGTCCTCGACCTCGACGGGATTGACCTCCAGGCCGAGCGCCTCCAGGGCACTGGTGACCTGGCCGATCGGCTGGCCGAGGTACTGCTCCTCGCTGATGTCCACGGTCTCGGGCATCGTCGCGGACGCGCTCGTGGACGGCGGCGGGGCCGAGGAGGTCTCCTCCCCGCTCCCGCCCGTGAGCATCGGGCCGAGCCACATGCCCAGCGCCACGAAGACGACCAGCGCCAGCAGGCCGAGCAGCGGCCAGGTCCAGGGGCTGCGCCGCTTGCGGCCCGCCGGGCGGTCCAGGGCCTCGTCGCCCCCGTCCTGACCGGTGTGGTCCCGTGCCGAGAGGGAGGAGGAACCGGCCTCCGCCCCGTCCCCGGCCGTCCCGCTGGCGGAGATCCGCTCGGAGCCGGCGGCCGCGGCGGCCCCCGCGGTTCCCGCCCCGGCTACCCCCGCCACGGGCAGCGCGGAGGTCCCGGTACCGCCGGACCCGGAGGCGCCGGGGGAGCGGTCGATGACCTCGGTGGCATGGGTCTCGGTCATGCCGGAGAAGTCCACGGGCCGGGTCATGGCCTCGGTGGGGGCGCCCGTGGCGGCGGCGGAGCTGGAGGAGCTGAGGAACGGCAGCATCCCGGGGACCGCGGCCGCCGCGGACGCCGTGTCCTGGCGGCGCAGGGCCTCGGCGGCGTCGGCCAGGGCGGTCGCGTTGGCGGGCCGGTCCCGGGCCTCCTTGGCGAGCATGGACATGATCAGCGCGCGCACCGGCTCCGGGATGGTCTCCGGCAGCGGCGGCGGCGGGTCGTTGACCTGCGCCAGGGCGATCGCGATCTGGGACTCCCCGGAGAACGGCCGGTGCCCCACGAGGCACTCGTAGCCGATCACGCCCAGGGAATAGATGTCCGAGGACCCGGTGGCCTGCTGGCCGGTGGCCTGCTCGGGGGCGAGGTACTGGGCCGTGCCCATGACCTGGCCCGTGGCCGTGAGCGGGACCTGGTCGGCCAGCCGGGCGATGCCGAAGTCGGTGACCTTCACGCGGCCGTGGGGGGTGATCAGCAGGTTGCCCGGCTTCACGTCACGGTGCACGAGGCCCTGGGCGTGGGCCGCGGACAGCGCCCGGGCGGTTTGCGCCATGATGTTCAGGGTCCGGTCCGGGGACAGGACCTTCTCCTTGTCCAGGATCGCGGACAGCGGGGAGCCCGGCACCAGTTCCATCACCAGGTACCCCGAGCCCTCCTCCTCGCCGTAGTCGAAGACGTTGGCCACACCGGGGTGGTTCAGCAGGGCGGTGTGCTGGGCCTCGGCCCGGAACCGGCGCAGGAAGTTGGCGTCCCCGGTGTACTCCTCCTTGAGGATCTTCACCGCGGTGAGCCTTCCCAGGACCTTGTCCCTGGCCTTCCAGACCTCGCCCATGCCGCCGATGGCGATGCGCTCGGTGAGCTGGTACCTGCCGCCCAGCGTGATACCCGATGTCGGCCTCACTGTGTGACCACCGCCTCCATGATGTTCTTCAGGTTCGTCGACGTCAGCGCGCTGCCGGTGTCGTAGTCGATGTTCTGGTACACGAGTGTGACGGCCACCTGCGGATCGTCGGCCGGGGCGAACCCGGTGATCCACGAGTGGACGTTGTCCGTCTCCGGGCTGATCTGGGCCGTGCCGGTCTTCGCTGCGATGTCCACCCGGTCCGAGTCCGCCCGGTAGGCCGTGCCGCCGTCCACGACCCCGCGCATCAGCTGTGTCATCTGCTCCGCGACCTCCGGCGTGGTGGAGCGTTTGAAGACCTCCGGCTGGGTCTCCTCGAGCAGGGTCAGGTCCGAGCCGCGGATGGAGTCGATCAGCTGCGGCTTCATCAGCGTGCCGTCGTTGGCGATGGCCGCCGCCACCATGTTCATCTGCAGGGCGGTGGCCTTGACGTCCCGCTGACCGAGCGAGGACTGCGCCAGCGCCGCGTCGTCCAGGTCGTCGGGGAACTGGGACGCGGAGACCGTCAGCGGGATGTCGATGGACTCGTTGAACCCGAAGTTCTCTGCCGTGGTCCGGATCCGGTCCTGGCCCAGTTCCATCGCGGTCGTGGCGAACGGCGTGTTGCAGGACTGGGCGAAGATCTGCGCGAGGGTGGCCTGGTCGAAGCTGCCGCAGATGCCCCCGCCGAAGTTGCCGAGCTGGGTGTTGGAGTTCGGCAGGGTGATGGTGTCCGGGACGTCGAGCACCGAGTCCGCCTGGTATTGGCCGGACTCGAGCATGGCCACCGTATCGATCAGCTTGAACGTGGACCCCGGGGCCGCCAGGGCGGCGGTGGGCCGGTTCACGTACGGGCTCAGGCCCGGGACGGACTGCAGGTCCTTCATGTTGGCCGAGGCCTTGGCGCCCGAGTGCACCGCCAGCAGGTTGGTGTCATAGCTGGGCTTGGAGGCCATCGCCAGGATGTCCCCGGTCTCGGGGTCCGTGATCACCGCGGAGGCGGTGGTGCCCTCCGGGAGGGCGTCGTAGGCGATCCGCTGCATCCGGGGGTCGATCGTGAGCTCGACCTGCGCCCCCTCCATGGGGGTGCCGGAGAACAGCTCCACCACCCGGTCCACGAACTGTCCGTCCGAGGTGCCGGCCAGGTAGCGGTTCATCTTGTCCTCGAGACCGGTGGCCCCGTAGGTCAGGGAGTAGAACCCGGTCAGGCCCGAGTACAGGTCCGTCTCGTGGTAGACGCGCTGGTAGTTGAAGTCGTCGTTGGACTCCACGGACTCGGCGATCGCCGTGCCGTTCACCAGGATCGGCCCGCGGGCGGAGCCGAACTCCTGGTAGAGCTGCCGGGAGTTGAAGTCGTTGTTCTTCAGGGTGTCTGCGGCGACCACCTGGATGATCGAGATGGCCACGATGAGCACCATGAACATGGCGACGACCACCACCCAGGTGTTGCGGATGGCCTGGTTCATGCGTTCCTCCCTCCCGGTGCGGTGTCGACGGTGGTGCCGGACCCCGGCGTGGCCGGGGCGGTGGCCGGGGCCGCGGCCGGGTCCTGGTGGCCGGACCCGGCGCCGGAGGCGTTGACCATGGGCCCGACGGCGACCGGCCGGCGGGCGGACTGGGAGACCAGCAGCACCAGGGTGATCACGAACCAGTTCGCCAGCAGGGAGGAGCCACCGGCGGCCATGAACGGGGTGGTCAGGCCGGTCAGGGGGATGACCATGGTGACCCCGCCGATCACCACGAAGCACTGCAGCGCCATGGTGAACGCCAGTCCGGCGGCCAGCAGCTTGCCGAAGGTGTCCCGGGTGCCCAGGGCTGCCCGGATGATCCGCGTGACCAGCAGGACGAACAGCATGATGATGGCCGCCAGGCCGATGAAGCCGAGCTCCTCGCCGAAGGAGGCGATGATCATGTCCGAGTTGGCGTAGGCCACGATGTCCGGCCGGCCACCGCCCAATCCGGTGCCGAGCAGGCCGCCGGAGGCCAGGCCGAAGAGCCCCTGGACGATCTGGAAGCTGCCCGCCGCGCGGTTGTAGACCTCCGGGTCGAAGGCGTTGAGCCAGGCGTCCACGCGCAGGCCCACGTGGGAGATGGTGTTCACCGCGATCACCCCGCCCACGGCGACCAGCCCCAGGCCGAGCAGGATCCAGGACGTGCGGGACGTGGCCAGGTAGATCATGGCCATGAACAGCCCGAAGAACAGGATGGCCGAGCCCAGGTCCCGCTGGAACACGAGCACGCCCATGGAGATGAGCCACGCGACCACGAGCGGTCCCATGTCCCGGAACCGCGGGAACGTGATGGGCCCGACGCGCTTGCCCGCCAGCAGGATCAGGTCCCGGTTGGCAGAGAGGTAGCCGGCGAAGAAGATCGCCAACGTCACCTTGGCGACCTCACCGGGCTGGAAGGAGCCCACACCCAGGTTGATCCAGATTCTCGCCCCGTTGATCTCCATGCCCAGGCCCGGAACGAGCGGGAGCAGGAGCAGCACGCCGGAGACGGCCAGGAACACGTAAGGCCAGCGGCGCAGGATCCGGTGGTCCTTGAGCAGCCAGAGCAGCACGATCGCCGCACCCATGGCGACCACCGTCCAGACCAGCTGGCGATTGGCCGCCTGGTCGCCCTCGGCCACGTCGATCCGGTGGATCATGGCGATCCCGAGCCCGTTGAGGGTGACGACGATCGGCAGGATGTAGGGGTCCGCGTAGCGGGCCTTGAGGCGCAGCACGAGGTGGAACACCAGGGCCAGGATCGCCAGGACGGC
>DATBUG010000235.1:0-2510 GCA_036516315.1 Citricoccus sp. | reverse complement strand
TCCTGGGGCGTGTCCAACTTCAGCCCGGAGCACCTGCAGGCCGTGCTCGACGCCGGGCTCGTGCCCTCCGTGAACCAGGTCTACTGCGAGCCGCTGGACGCCCAGCGCCCGGTGCAGGAGGCCGACACCGCGGCGGGCGTGCTCACCGCCGCGTACACCCCGATCGGCCGGGGGAGCGGACTGCTGCAGCACGAGGTGATCACGGGCATCGCCCGGCGGCTGGAACGGACCCCGGCCCAGGTGGTGCTGCGCTGGCACGTGCAGCAGGGGCGCATCGCCATCCCGAAGTCCGGCCACCCGCAGCGCCAGCGGGAGAACCTGGACGTGTTCTCCTTCGCGCTGACGGCGGAGGACCTGGCCGCCCTCGACGCCCTGGACGTCAGCGTCTCCGGCGGGAAGTCACCGAACCGGGCGGACCCGGACCAGTTCGGCCACTGAGCGCCGCAGCTCAGCCCCGGCGGGCCATGTAGAGGTTGAACGCGGCGGCCAGCACCCGGTTCACGGGGTAGTCCCACTCGCCGTAGGTCTGCACGACGTCGGCGCCCATGGTGGTCTTGAACCGGGTCAGCCCGGCCAGCTCGTACTCCGGGTCCAGGGACGGGCTCATCCCGCCCAGGTCGTACCACGTGCACCCGGCGGCCAGGGAGTCCTGGATCTGGCGCAGCTGCAGGGCCCGGGGGGCGTAGCGCTTGCGTTCCTCGGCGGACGAGGCCCCGTAGACGTACCAGCCGAAAGTGCCCTGGCGAACGTAGATGGCCGCGGCCAGCAGCTGCTCGCCGTGGTGGGCCAGGTACAGCGTGCACTCGCTGCCTTCGGAGGCGTTCAGCGCGGTGTACATGCGCTGGAAGTACGCCAGCGGACGCCCGGTGAACCCGTCGCGCCGGGCGGTCTCCTCGTAGAGGGCCTGCCACGCGGGCAGGTCGGCCTCGGTGCCCACCGTGACCGTGAGCTCGGACCGGGTGGACTTGCGGGTCTGCCGCCGGGAGGTCGAGTCCATCCGGGACAGGGCCGCGGCCACGGCCGGGTCCTCGGGCTCCTGGCCCTTGCCCGCACTCACCGGCTCGGTGCCGTACAGCTCGGGCTGCAGCGGGATGCGGGCCTGGAACTGGGGCTGGCCGGCCTCGAAGGACTCGCTCTCGCCGGGGG
Organism: Citricoccus sp.; assembly: GCA_036516315.1. Classification (GTDB taxonomy): domain Bacteria; phylum Actinomycetota; class Actinomycetes; order Actinomycetales; family Micrococcaceae; genus Citricoccus. Next base: position 1,364 of record DATBUG010000235.1, on the reverse strand, counting down.
CCCGCCAGCCCATCGCCAGCAGGCGGGCGCGGACGTCGTCGGCGGCGGGGTCCGTGGCCACCGGCTCCAGCTCGGTCACCGAGCGGGTCTGACCCGCGGCCAGGGCCTTGCGCACCTCGGCGCCATCCCACCGGCGGGCCACGCCCGGCAGGCCCACCCGGACCAGGAACGCGCCGTGCGAGGCCAGGTACTGCACGAGCGGCTCCATCACCGACTCGAGGGCCACCTGCTCCCGGTCGAACACCGGCCCCTCGGCGATGTAGGCCAGACTGCGGCGGCGCAGCACCGGCACGGGCACCGGCAGGCGGCGGAACAGCACGAGGGCGGCGGCGCGCAGCTCGTCCCCGTCGAACAGGCCGACGGACTCGCCGCGCCAGTCGGTCTTGACCTCCGGCCACCGGGGGTTCTGCAGGAAGGAGGACTCCGGGTACTCCGCCAGGAACCGCCCATGCTCCTGGGTGGTGATGCGGCGGACGGTGAGGGCGCGGGGCTGTGGATCGGTCTCTGGCACGCCCATCACCATATCGACTGTGGCGCGCGCGGCGTGACAGGCCGGGCCCACCGGTAGGCTGGTGGCCCATGATGGTTCCCGCCGAGCAGCCCTTCGTGCCCGTGATCACCGGCGGTGATGTCGGAGCCTACTCCCTGGCGCGGGAGTTCCACGAGGCCTACGGCGTCGTCTCCGCCGTCGTCCCCACTGCGGTGAACCGCAACCTGAAGCACTCGCGCATCCTCGAGGCGTTCCCCGCCGGACCGATGACCGAGGAGGAGCCGGCGGTGCGGGCGCTGCTGGAGGTGGCGGATGAGCTCAACGCCCGCGTGTCCGGCCGCCCGTTGCTGCTGCTGGCCAGCTACGACCACCTGGTGCGCTTCGCCGCGCGCCACCGGGACGCCCTTCAGGCGCGGGGCTACACCGTCCCGTACCCGGACGAGGACGCCCTGGACGCCGCGGCGCTCAAGGAGAACTTCTACGCGCTGTGCCAGCGGCTGGACGTGCCCTACCCGGACACCGCCGCCTACGACGCCGGCGCGCACACCCCCGCCGGGCTCGAGGCCTTCCTGGGCGGTCTGGGAGAGCGCGGGTTCGCCTTCCCCGCGATCCTCAAGGCCGGCGACGGCGGCGCCTGGGCCCACGTGCGCTTCACCGGACGGCGCAAGGTGCACGTGGTCCGGGACGCCGCCGAACTGGGGGAGCTGGTCGGCAAGGCGTGCGAGGCCGGGTACCGCGGCTCGCTGATCGCCCAGGAGCTGGTGCCGGGGCCGGACTCGCAGCTGGGCATCGCGACCTTCTTCCGCGACGGGACGGGCCAGACCCGGCTGGTGTCCTACGGCGAGGTGATCGTGGAGGACCACGCACCGGGCAC
>DATBUG010000234.1:0-2131 GCA_036516315.1 Citricoccus sp. | reverse complement strand
CGCCGCGCGGCGTCCTGGAACATCGCCAGGCGCAGGGTCCGGGCGATCGTCATGTGCGCGCGCATGGCCTCGCGCGCGGCCTCGGCGTCGCGCTCGCGGATGCAGTCCACGATGCGCTCGTGCTCGTCCAGGGCCTGCTCCCAGCGGCCGGGCCGGGTCAGCGTGGAGGCGGGGGCGTGGACCTGGTGGGTGGCCAGCCGGTTCAGCAGGTCCTTGAGCACCGGGTTGCGGGTGGCCGACCACAGGGTCTCGTGGAACTCCACGTTGGTGTTCAGCCGGGTGGCGTTGTCCGGGTTCTCCAGGTTGCGGTCCCGCGTGAGCAGGGAGTCCAGCAGCACCAGGTCCATCTCGGTGCGGGCCGTGGCGGCTTCGAAGGCGGCCTGGCCCTCGAGCAGGATGCGCAGGTCGTACACCTGCATCATCTCTTCCGGGTCGAACCGGCGCACCTGCAGCCCGCGGCCACCGCGCTCGAGCAGGCCTTCCTGTTGCAACCGTCCCAGGGCCTCGCGCACCGGGGTGCGGGAGACCCCGAAACGCTCGGCCAGGCCCACCTCCCGGAAGGGGGTGCCGGGCTCGTGCTGACCGTGGAGGATCTCCGCTTTGAGCGTGTCATGGATCGCGGCCGCATCCATCCGCACTGCCATCGGTCGTCCTTCCTGCTGGCCTGGTAGAGGTTGTGATCGAGGCACTATGAGGTGCTGCTCCTGTCCCCGCCTCGCACGAGCACCGCCCCTGCCCGGTGGGACAGGGGCGGGACCCGCGCTGGGTGGTCCGCGCCGCCGTCGGGCCCTAGGGTACGACGCCGGCGCGGCACCTCACGCGCTCAGGCCAGCGTACCGGCGCGGCGGCCGAAGACGACGCCGGCGGCCAGGCCCGAACCGCCCGGGTAATTGGTGGAGAACAGCCCGCCGAGCATCTCCCCGCAGACGTACAGCCCGGGGATGGCGTCTCCGTCGGCGTCCAGGACGCGGCCGTGGGTGTCCGACTTCAGGCCGCCGAAGGTGAAGGTGATGCCGCAGGTGACGGCGTAGGCGTAGAACGGGCCCTCGGTCAGCGGGGTGGCCCAGTTGGACTTCACCGGAGTGGTGTCCGCCGTCCGGCCGTCCTTGATGGTGGGGTCCCACGGCACGGAGGTGTCGATCGAGGCGTTGTAGTCGGCCACGGTGGTGGTCAGGGCCTGCGGGTCCACGCCAATCTTGGCGGCGAGCTCCTCGAGGGTGTCCGCCTGCTCCACGGAGATGCCCGGCATGTCGTACTCCTCGGTGCGCAGCATCGCCCGCAGTTTGGCGTCGAAGATCTGGTAGGCCACCGAGCCGGGTTGCTTGAGGATCTCGCGGCCGAACTTGGCGTAGGTGTAGTTGCGGAAGTCCTCGCCCTCGTCCACGAAGCGCCGGCCCTCGGTATTGACGATGATGCCCAGGGGGTAGGACTGGCGGGTCAGCCGGTTGGTCAGCTCGCGGTTGGACTCGTTGTTCGGGGTGAAGGCGTCCCACTGGGTGGAGTGGCAGGTGGACCAGTCCCCGGCCTTTTGGGCACCGATGGCCAGGGCGGCGGCGATCATGTCCCCGTTGTTGAACCGGGTGCCCCGGACCTTGGCGTTCTCCCACCCCTCGCCGAGGTGCTCGCGGCGCCACTCGGCGCTGGACTCGAAGCCACCGGCGCCCAGGACGACGGACTCGGCGCGCAGCTCGGTGACGGTGCCGTCCGGCTGGCGGACCTCGACGCCGCGGACCCGGCCGTCCTTGACGATCAGCCCGGACACGTCCTGGCCGAAGCGGACCTCGGTGCCCAGCTGCTCGGCCACGGCGAGGTGGTCGTGCATCAGGCCCTCGCCGCCGCCGACGTTGCCGACGTGCAGACCGCCCCAGAACAGGTAGGAGCCGTCCTCGCGCTGGTAGGCCTGGCGTTCGTACATCAGCCGGTACTTCAGGCCCAGGGACTTCAGCCAGCGCAGGTTCGGGGCGGCCTCGTGCACGAGGGCCTCGGTGAGGTCCGGGTCGTTGCGGCCCTCGGTGACGCGGGCCAGGTCCGCCGCGTAGTCCTCGGGGGAGTAGGGCGGGACCACGGTGGCCGCGTGCCGCTCGTCCGGCTCGACGAGGTCCGCCAGGTCCTCCAGGCCGCCGTGGGCGAT
>DATBUG010000233.1:0-1596 GCA_036516315.1 Citricoccus sp. | reverse complement strand
CCGTAGAGCCGGTCCCCGGCGTCGCCGAGACCCGGGACGATGTAGGACTGCTCGTCCAGGCGCTCGTCGATCGCGGCGAGGTAGATGTCCACGTCCACGTCGGCCAGCTCGCCCTCCAGCCGGGAGATGCCCTCCGGCGCGCCCAGCAGGCAGATGCAGGTCACGCGGCGGGCCTTGCGCGCATACATGAACCGCACCGCCTCGGCCAGCGTCCCCCCGGTCGCCAGCATGGGGTCCAGGATGAACACGTGCCGGTCCGTCAGGTCCGCCGGCAACCGCTCGGCGTAGGTGACGATGTCCAGGGTCTCCTCGTTGCGGGCCATGCCCAGGAAGCCGACCTCCGCCGTCGGGGCCATCCGGACCATGCCCTCGAGCATGCCCAGCCCGGCCCGCAGGATGGGCACCACCAGCGGAGTGGGGCGCGCCAGCCGCACCCCGGTGGTCGGGGACACCGGCGTCTCGATCTCGATCGGTTCCACGGCGACGTCCCGCGTGGCCTCGTAGGCCAGCAGCATGACCAGTTCCTCGGTCAGCTGCCGGAAGATCATGGAGGGTGTCTCCCGCTTCCTCAGGACCGTGAGCTTGTGGCCGACCAGAGGGTGTTCGACGAGCTGTACGCGCATGGTGCCAACCCTACCGAAGGCGGGGCGTGCGGCCCGACGACTAGGCTCGGGCACCATGCACCCCGAGCACGATTCCTGGATGGGTCTGGCCCTGGCCGAGGCCCGCCGGGCCACCTCCACGGGTGACGTGCCGATCGGCGCCGTCGTCCTCGGTCCGGACGGATCCGTCCTGGGCGCGGGGCGCAACGAGCGGGAGGCCGTCGGGGACCCCACTGCCCACGCCGAGGTGCTGGCCCTGCGGGCGGCCGCCGCCGCACGCCGGGCTGCCGGGCACGGGGACGGGTGGCGGCTGGAGGACTGCACCCTGGTGGTGACCCTGGAGCCGTGCGCGATGTGTGCCGGGGCCATCGTGCTGGCCAGGATCCCCCGGCTCGTCTTCGGGGCCTGGGACCCCAAGGCCGGCGCGTGCGGCTCCGTGTTCGACATCGTCCGCGAGCCCCGGTTGAACCACTGGGTCCAGGTCCATCCGGGCGTGCGCGAGACCGAGTGCGCCGACCTGCTGACCACGTTCTTCCGCCGGCACCGGGCCTGAGCGCCTCCCGGTGGATTCGGCGCCCGCCGCGCCTTGACCCGCGCCAGGGGCCGGCGAACAATTCTGTCCAGCGCCGGCCCGTCCGGGACCGGCCCGAGCCGGAAGCTGGTCCACCATGTCCGGGACCCGAGTGCCCGCCGAGGCCCTGCGTACGTTGTCCTCCGCGGTGCAGGGCACCGTCATCGGCCCCGAGGACACGGACTACGAGGACGCCCGGCTCGTCTGGAATGCGATGGCCGACCGCCGCCCGGCCGTCATCGTGCGCGCCGGGACCGTGGCCGACGTGCCTCCCGCCCTGCGCTTCGCCCAGCAGCACGGGCTGCCCGTCGCCCTGCGCGGGGGCGGGCACAGCGTGGCCGGGTACGGGACCGTGGACGAGGGACTCGTCCTGGACCTGGGCGCGTGCCGGGACATCGAGGTCGACCCGCAGACCCGCACCGT
>DATBUG010000232.1:0-2275 GCA_036516315.1 Citricoccus sp. | reverse complement strand
CCTGCACCGGGACCGCCCGGTGGACCCGGTGTGTTCGGACTACGTCCCGTGACCGGGCCTGCTGCCCGGTCACGTGACGGTATCCTCCTCAGCCCCGGCCCGCCGGTACCGCCGTGTGCGGCCTCGGTGATGTCGGCGACGAACCAGTGCTCCCCGCCGATGAGCGTCACCGGGCCGTCGGCAGGTTCCATCAGTTCGCGGGCCCCTCGATCAGGGCGCGGGCCTTGAACCACGCCCTGACGTTGGTGTCGCCACAGGGACGCCCCACGAGGCGGTCGCCCTCGACGACGAAGAGATGCTGGTCCGCTCCCCCTCGACGCGCCCACGGTCACCGTCAGCCTCGGCCGCCCCGTGGGATCATGCCCTCATGAAGTACACCGTCTCGATCGAGATCGACCAGCCCCGGCAGCGGGTCGCCCAGTTACTGGCCGACCCCGCCCAGGTGCCGAAGTGGCTCCGGGGCGTCGTGGTCCACGAACCCCTGGACGGAACGCACGGCCAGGTCGGCACCACCTCGCGCGTCGTGATGCGGGCGGGGCGGCAGACCATGGAGGCCACCGAGACCGTCACGCGGCGGGAACCGGCGGACCTGGACCGCATCCCGCCGGGCGGCGTCGTCCGCTACGAGCGCGAGCTCGTGGCCGACGGCATGTGGAGTGCCGCCCGTGAGCGGCTCACGGAGAGCGGTGCCGGCACCACCCGCTGGGAGAGCGAGAACGAGTACCGGTTCCGCGCCCTGCCGATGCGCCTGCTGGCCCCGCTCCTGCGGGGCACCTTTCGCAAGCAGTCACTGCGGCACATGCAGGACTTCAAGGCGTTCGCTGAGCACGGGACCGACGTCCGCGACGCCGCGGACTGAGGCCTCGGGCCGGCGCCCGGACTCCCGTTCCGCGCGCCGTCACCACCACGGGGGTCACACTCCCGGCACCGGCCCCCGGCCACCCGGCGGCAGCAGGAACAGGTCCGGTTCCCCCGCCAGCACACCGGCCGAGGGGTCGTAGGCCGCCGCGGTTCCCCGGGCGGGGACAGCGCCGCCGCCCGCCGGCGCGGAGCGCCGCACCGGGTCCCGCTCCGGGGTCCGGATGTCCCGGATCACGGACACGCAGATCCAGATCACGGCGGCCATGTGCAGGACGATCCCGGAGCCGTACCAGAGCGGGATCCACGCTCCTCCGCCGCCGAACGCGCCGTCCGAGGTGATCCTGGCGGACTCCATCCACACCCCGCCCCAGTGGTAGACCTCGGCGGCCTGCCAGATCCAAAACTGCTTCCAGTCGGGCCGGGCCAGCACCACCAGGGGGATCAGCCACATCACGAACTGGGGCGAGTACACCTTGCCCAGCAGCAGGAAGGCGGCCACGATCAGCAGGCACAGTTGCGCCACCCGCGGGCGCGTGGGGGCGGAGAGCCCGAGCCAGGCGATCCCCAGGCAGCACAGCGCGAACAGTCCGTTGGAGATCAGGGAGAAGGTCTCCCCGGACCACCCCGTCCAGGTCAGGGCCAGCCACATCGAGGAGAAGGACACCTCACGGTCCCCGGAGAAGGTGTAGAACCGGCTCCACTGGTCGAAGGCGGTGAGCATGAACGGCACGTTGACGGCCAGCCAGGCGATGACCCCGGCGGTGAGGGACTTGAAGAACACCCCGAGCCGGCCGGCCCGCCAGCACAGCACCAGGATGGCCCCGAAGAAGAACAGCGGGTACAGCTTCATGGCCGCGCCGAGGCCGAGGGCCACGCCCGCCAGCACGGGGTGGTCCCGGGACCACAGCAACAGGGCCACCGCGGCCAGCATCACGGCCCACAGGTCCCAGTTGAGGAAGGACGTGAGGATGATCCCCGGGGCCACGGCCACCATCAGGGCGTCCTTGGAGCGCCCGCGGGCCGTGTAGGCGGTGGCGATCACGACAACCAGCCAGCACAGCAGCGCCCCCACCGCGTTGATGTCGAAGTAGGTCACCGTGCGTTCCAGCAACGTGCCCTGCGAGGGCACGAACCACGCGGTCACGCCGGCCACCACGGCCAGCAGGGCCGGGTATTCCATCCACTGTTCCTCGGGCAGCGGGGTGTAGAAGGGGAAGTACCCCTCGGCCAGGCCGCGAGTGGGGAACAACTGCCCGAAGTCCGAGTAGCACATGTGGATGTGCACCCCCGGGGTCTCCCAGCCGTTGACGCGGCACCACTGCTTGGACAGCAGCGCGATGACGCCCGCCAGCAGGGTGGCGGCTACCAGGACCACCAGCACGCGCCGGTCGGGCCCGGCGGCACCGGACGCGGG
>DATBUG010000231.1:0-3543 GCA_036516315.1 Citricoccus sp. | reverse complement strand
GGGTCAGGCCCCGGCGCTGGCGATCAGCGCACCCAGGGCGGAGAGCACCTCGTCGTCGACCTTGTAATAGACCCACACCCCGCGCTTGGTCCGGGTCAGTAGTCCGGACTGGTGCAACACCTTCAGGTGATGACTGATCGTGGGCTGGGACAGCTCGAACGCCCCGGTCAGGTCGCACACGCAGGCCTCCCCGCCCTCGTGCGAGGCCACCAGGGACAGCAACTGCAACCGCACCGGGTCGGCCAGCGCCTTCAACAGGCCAGCCACGGTCGTGGCTTGTCCGGCGCTCATCGGCTCGGCGGTCATCGGGGTGCAGCACGCCACGGTCTGCAACGGGGTGGGATCCATCAAAGAATTCGACACGCGTAAATATTGACAGAGATCTATCCCTGGGCGCAAGCTATCCAGGCATAGACCACCATCTATCTCTAGGAGCCGGTCATGTCCCGCCTGCAACTCGCGTTGAACGTCGATGACCTGGAGGCCTCGGTGCAGTTCTACTCCCGCCTCTTCGACACCGCCCCGGCCAAGCGCCGGGACGGGTACGCCAACTTCGCGGTGACCAATCCGCCGCTGAAACTGGTGCTGATCGAGAACCCCGGCCAGGGCGGGTCGGTGAATCACCTCGGGATTGAGGTCGCCGACACCGACACCGTGGACACCGAACAGACCCGCCTGGCCGGGCACGGTTTCGCTACCACCGAGGAACGCGAAACCACGTGCTGCTACGCCACGCAGGACAAGTTCTGGGTGCAGAACACCCCCAACGGTGAACAGTGGGAGATCTACACCGTGCTGGCCGACAGCCCCACCTTCTCCGCTCCGGAACGGGACACCACCGGGTGCTGCACCACCGACCAGGAGGAGGCCACCGAGTCCGCTGCCAGCTGCTGCTGACCCACCGCACTACGCCGACCTCACACGCGGACGGCCCGGTTGGAGTCCTCCAACCAGGCCGTCCGCCGTGCTGTGGCCGCCGCGGCGGCCGTCCCCCTCCGATCGAGGCCTCAGGCCTCGATGCCGAGCTTGCGCCGCTGGCGCTGCTGGTTGACGAACACCAGGGCCAGCACGCCGAACACCGTCAGCAGCACCGCGGTGACCTGGAAGGCGAGCTGGTAGCCGGCGGCCGGCGTCGCGGCCTGGCCGATGAGGATGCCGCCAATGGCGGGGGCGAAGACGCCACCGGTGGTCAGCACGGCGTTGGCGATGTTCAGGTGCGCCCCGCGCTGGGAGATCGTGGTCAGCTCACCGACGATCAGGTAGGGGATGGCGAACAGCCCCGGGGCAGTGCCGAAGCCCAGGCTCATCAGCACCAGCGCGAGCACGGGGGAGGAGACCAGGGTGGAGGTCAGCAGGGCCAGGCCGGCCAGGCTGCCGGCCAGACCGAGGGTCCAGCCGCGCGAACGGCGGCTGGGGACGCCGCGCTGGTCCAGGCGCTGGATCATGGCGTTCAGGCCGATCGTGGCCACGACGCCCCACAGGGCGGGCAGGGCGATGAGCGAACCGGCCTGCTGGCCGGAGAAGCCCATGACGTTCTGGAAGTAGGCCGGGCCCCAGGACATCGCCAGGGTGAAGGTCCAGTACCCGAAGAAGGAGGCCAGCACGGCGAACAGCCAGGTGGGGTTGGCGATGGTTCGGAAGAACGGCACCTTCTCCTCGCTGACGTGCGAGGCACCGGGGGCCAGGACCTCCACCGGGGTGCCCTCAATCTCGCGCTCCACGGCCAGGGAGGTGTACGGCCCCTCCTTGCCCAGCCACATCCAGATCGCGCACCAGACGACCCCGACGACGGCGAGGGCCACGAAGGCGGTCCGCCAACCGTGCTGGGTGATCACCCAGGCCAGCAGCGGGGCGAAGGCCACGATGCCCAGGGTCACCCCGGAGGAGGCGATGGCGGCCGGCGTCGCGCCCTTCTTCGAGGGGAACCACTTGTAGATGGCGTGCATCAGCACCGGGGCCAGCGGACCCTCGCCGGCGCCCAGGGCCAGCCGGCTGATCCACAGGGCGGGCAGCGTGGCGAAGACGACCACGGGCATCACGGACAGCGACCAGATCAGGCACATCACCAGCAGCAGGGTCTTGGCCTTGATCCGGTTCGCCAGGGGAGCGGCCACCAGCTGGGCCAGCCCGAAGGTCAGGAACATGGCACTGGAGACCAGGCCGAACTGCTCCGGGGTGATGCCCAGTTCCTCCATCAGCGGCACGGCCGCGATGCCCAGCACGGCCTTGTCCGCCCAGCTGAGCATCATCAGGAACAGCAGCAGGCCGGTCAGCATCCACGCGTAGCGCGTGCGCTTGCGCGGGGACCAGAACCGGGGGTCGGCCGCGTCGAAGGGCGGCGAGCTCGGCAATCGGGTCTGCGCCTGGGGCGCCTGGGCGAGGGTCATGGAATTCTCCTGTCGTGCAACCGTGGGGGTCGGCGGGTGAACGTCTGGAGCGAATCTAGGAGCGTGTGAACTGGCGCACATAGGTGCCTTTTCGTCCAGTGAGAAGGCCGCCTGAGCCGCCGCGGTGTCCTCGGGCACAGTGGGGGAAACCCACTGGAATCACGGAAGGCCTCACCATGGATGACCACCCCACCACCGCCCGTCCCGCCGAGGACTGGAGCGGGCTGAAGGTCGTCACGCTGGGCACGGCGGCGGGGCCCGCCATCCGCTCCGAGTGCGCTGGTATCGCCACGGCCGTCGTCGTGGACGGCGTGTACTACCTCGTGGACTTCGGGCTCGGCGTCACCCGGGCCGCCCACGAGGCCGGGCTGCGCGGGCAGGACCTGCGGGCCTGCTTCGTGACCCACCTGCACTCGGACCACGTGGCCGAGCTGCCCGCCTTCCTGCTGTGGAACTGGGGCCAGCCCGTGGACGGCTTCACCGAGCCCGTGCGCCTGGTCGGCCCGGGTTCCGCGGACCCGCAGGCTGGTGCCGTCGGCCTGGCCGGGCTGGTGGACCACGTGCTGCGCGGCTACTCCTATGACATCGACGTGCGGATCGTGGACGAGGGCCGCCCGCCGCTGTACGACCTCGTGGCGGTGGAGGAGATCGGCCTACCGGACACCGCGGCCGGGGCCTCGGGGGTCTCGACGCCGGCCATGGACCCCTTCGTGGTCTACGCCGACGACCGGGTGCGGGTCAGCGCCGTCCTCGTGGAGCACCCGCCGATCTTCCCGGCCTTCGCCTTCCGCTTCGACACCGCCTACGGCTCCGTGGTGGTCTCCGGGGACACCACTGAGTGCGCCAACATGGTCCGCATCGCCACCGGCACCGACCTGCTCATCCACGAGAGCGTCTACCTCGACTTCTTCCGCGCCCGGGACTTCGGCCCCGAGTTCCTCAACCACCAGCTGATCTCCCACACCGTTCCCGAGGGAGTGGGGCGGGTGGCCACGCAGGCCGGGGCCCGGCGCGTCGTGCTCTCGCACCTGGCCGGCGTCGCCACGGACGAGCAGTGGACCGCGGGCGTGGCGGCCGAGTACGCCGGGCCGGTCACCGTGGCCCGGCCAGGAACGGTCTTCGAGGTCACCGGCGCCGGCGCGCTGGCCGGCGCCAC
>DATBUG010000230.1:0-10044 GCA_036516315.1 Citricoccus sp. | reverse complement strand
GACCGTGCTGCGCGGGGCAGGCGCCGGGGCCGCCGGCGCGGAGCGCAGGCGTTCGTCGAGGGACCGGACTGCCTCGGCCTGGTCGGCGGTGGCGGTGCGTTCCCCGTAGACCACGGCGTTGAAGGCCGCGGCGGCCTCGTGCAGCGGTTCGTGCTCGGCCGGGAATCCGGCGCCGAGGGCCCACGCCGCCTCCGTGGCCGTGCGTCCGGGCCGCTCGTCCAGGAGGGTGCGGACCTCGGCCTGGCGGACCAGCGCCCGGAACCAGGAGGCCAGGGCGGCGTCGTGGTCACCGGCGGCCGCGGCGGCGGCAGCCGCGCGCCGGTGGTCGGCCGGGGCCAGGGTCCGGTCGGCCAGCACGGCCGCTGACCGCTGGGGCCGGGTGGTGGCGTTCGGCCGGGGACGGACCAGGACCAGGACGAGGATGGCGGCCCCCACGAGGACGACCAGCAGGACCCAGCCGGGGAAGGCGGGAACGCCGCCGCCGAGGGAGTCCAACCAGCCCAGGGCGTCCTCGAGGACCCCGCCGATCCACTGCAGGACGGGATTCGGCGCGGCCTCGGCGTACTCGCGTCCGGACAGTTCCTCCTGCAGCAGCCTGCGGGCCTGGTCCCGGTCCGGTTGCCAGCCGTGGTCGGCCCCAGCTGATACAGCCGACACGGCGGGCGTGGCGGGCACAGCAGGCGCGGGGGCCACGAGCGGGTCCGGGGCCGGGACGGGTGGCACGGTCAGCGGGTCCCCGGTGCTCAGGCCGGACCGGTTCCGGTGGACGGGTCCCGGCGTCCGGGCACGAGGTCCTCGGTGCCGGAGGCGGCCCGGACGTCCCGCACCGTGCTGAAGCGTTCGTCATCGGCCGTGCCGGCCCGGTCGGCGGCGGCGACCAGGTCGAGGTCGAAGCTCTCGTGGCGGATGCGGTAGTCGACGTACAGCAGGGCCGTGACGCAGGACAGGAAGGCACGCGTGACCGCGTTGACCAGGGCGGTCACCACCAGGGAGATCATCGTCCACACGCGGGCCGCCTCGAGGGCCTCGCGGGCGGAACCCGGATCCATGAACGGGTCGCTCAGCCCAGAGACCAGGGACAGTGGTGTGGTGATCACCGAGGCGATGACGCCCACGATGACCGAGACGAGCAGCACGATGCCGAAGGTCCGCCACCAGTGGCCACGGGTCAGCGACCAGGACCGTCCGATCGCGGAGAAGGCACCACGCTGCTCCACGGCGACCGCGGCCGGGGCCAGCAGCACCTTGACGTAGATCCAGACCCAGACCACGGTCATGGCGATGGTCAGCACGACCAGCAGGAGGACCATGGCACCGGTGGTGGCCGAGTCCCCCGCGACGGCACCGGCCACGAGGGCGACGACCACGACGGCGAACAGTGCCATGGTCGCGGCACCGGCCAGCAGGAACAGGCCACCGAGCCCGGCCAGGGGCCAGACCTGCCGGCCCGTCAGGCGCCAGGCCTGGCCCAGGGAGGTCTTCATGCCCGCGGCGGCGCGCAGCACGACGACCGAGAGGACCCCGTGGGCGATCACGGTGGTGACCATGGTGACCAGGGCCGCGAGCACCAGCACGGACATCGAGCCCAGGAAGTCGCTGAGGTAGGGGCTGACGAGCGGGTCGCCCGCGAAGGGATCCTGGCCGGCCTCCTCCATCTCGACGAGTCCCACGGTGGCGTCGAAGAACCACAGCATCGCGGCGGCGCTGAGGGCCGTCTCCACCAGGGCCACGATCAGTGCGGTGCCGAGTACGGCCGCGGCACTGCGGCGGAGGGTGGAGAAGGCCCCGCCGAGGATGTCACCCAGGGCCAGGGGAATCAGCGGGATGGTCCCCGGGCGGCGGGACGGGGTGCCGTAACCGCCGGCCGTGGCCGGGCCGTAGGGCGACTGGTTCACCGGCTGGCCGTAGGGTCCGCCGGAGCGATCCGGCGCCGGCGCACCCCACGCCGACTCCTGGTCCGGCCCGTAGGGGCCGGGCTGCCCGGCCCGGTCGTCGTCGCGCGGCTGGTGCTGTTGGTCCACCGTGGAGGTCCCCCCGTGAGAAGTGCTGCGTGGTCTGCGTGAGCTGGTACGAGCGGGCCAGGTCAGCGCCGGATACCACGGCGCGCCTGCCCGGCAGCACCGACTATATCCGTCCGGAACCCCCGGGTCCGATAGGGTGGACCCGTGGCCGACCGGGCCGGCCCCGTGGGCCACCGTGCGGCCCCGGCGGACGAGGACCTGAGGCAGGGGAGGAAGTATCCGGTGAAGGCCAGAATCCTGGTGGTGGACGACGACGAGGCACTGTCGGAGATGATCGGCATCGTGCTGCGCAATGACGGCTTCGACCCGACGTTCTGCGCGGACGGCGCCCAGGCACTGGACATGTTCCGCTCCACACGGCCCGACCTGGTGCTGCTGGACCTGATGCTCCCCGGGATGGACGGGATCGAGGTGTGCCAGGCGATCCGTGCGGAGTCGGACACCCCGATCGTCATGCTGACGGCCAAGTCGGACACCTCCGACGTCGTCCGCGGCCTCGAGGCCGGTGCCGACGACTACGTCCCCAAGCCCTTCAAGCCCGCCGAGCTCGTCGCCCGCGTGCGGGCCCGGTTGCGCGAGGGCGAGCAGCGAGCCCCGGAGACGCTCAAGATCGCCGACCTGTCCATCGACGTCGCCGGACACCAGGTGACCCGCGGGGAGCAGTCCATCCAGCTGACCCCGCTGGAGTTCGACCTGCTGGTGGCGCTGGCACGCAAGCCCTGGCAGGTGTTCACCCGAGAGATGCTGCTGGAGGAGGTCTGGGGCTACCGCCACCAGGCGGACACCCGCCTGGTCAACGTGCACGTCCAGCGTCTGCGCTCCAAGGTCGAGAAGGACCCGGAGAAGCCCCAAGTGGTGCTGACCGTGCGCGGCGTCGGGTACAAGGCAGGCCAGAGCTGAGTTGACCCAGGGCCCCGTGTCCGCCCCCGAGCAGGCGGAAGCCGACCGCTCCGGCCTCGGGTCTCGGGCCCGCGACGCCGCCGGCTCCGCCCGGCGCGCCCTCCACCAGCGGTGGGCCGCGTCGCTGCAGCTGCGCACCGTGGTGATCACCGCCGTGCTGACCATGGTGTCCGCCGCCGTGCTCGCCCTGTTCCTGACACAGCAGATCACCTCCGGGCTCTTCCAGTCCCGCTTCGACCAGGTCGAGGCCGAGTCGAACCGCGGGCTGAGCACCGCCCGGTCGATCTTCGGCAACTCCGTCTCCTCGGACCCGGACGACACCGTCCAGCTGGTCGAGGACACGCTGAACTCCCTGGCAGGGGAGACCGGGGCCACGGTGGGCCGGGACCTGCTGCTCATCCCGATCGAGCAGTCCCAGAACCTGTACGTCGGCACGCGGACCACGAACAACGTGGACCCAGACGTCATCCCGGAGGACCTGACCCAGGCCGTGCAGGACGGGACGGGCACCTACTGGCAGTCGATCGCCCTGCCCGATCCCAGCGGCGGCACCAGCCCGGGGCTGGCCTTCGGCACCCGGGTGACCCTGCCACCGGGGAACGTCTACGCCCTGTACATGGTCTACGACCTGTCCAGCGTCCAGCAGACCCTGGACTACCTGATGCGCGTGCTCGTCGTGGCGGGCGCGATGCTGGTGATGATGAACTCGCTGATCGCCGTCTACGTCACCCGCTCCGTGGTGCGGCCCGTGAGCCAGGCGGCCCTGACGGCGGAATCGTTGTCCTCGGGGGACCTGAGCGTGCGCATGCCGGTGCACGGCGAGGACGAGATGGCCCGGCTCGGCACCTCCTTCAACACCATGGCGGACAACATCCAGGACCAGATCACCCAGCTGGCCGAGCTCTCCCAGATCCAGCAGCGGTTCGTCTCGGACGTCTCCCACGAGCTGCGCACCCCGTTGACCACGGTGCGGATGGCCGCTGAGGTCCTCTACGACTCGCGCGAGGACTTCGACCCGGTGAACCGCCGGTCCACCGAGCTGCTCTACCACCAGGTCGAGCGTTTCCAGGCGCTGCTCGCGGACCTGCTGGAGATCACCCGCTTCGATGCCGGCGCGGCCACGGTCGCCGCCGAGCGGACCGACCTGCTGCACCTGGCGGCGGACGTGGTGCTGACCGCGCAACCGTTGGCGAGCAAGGCGGACACCGAGGTGTTCCTGGTGCCCAGCGGCACCGACGTGACCGCGGAGGTTGACCCGCGGCGCATCGAGCGGATCGTGCGGAACCTGGTGAACAATGCGATCGAGCACGGTGAGGGCCGTCCCGTCGACGTCATCCTCGGCTCGGACGAGGACACGGTCGCGATCGTCGTGCGTGACCACGGGATCGGCATGTCCGCCGAGCAGGCCTCGCGCGTCTTCGACCGCTTCTGGCGCGCCGACCCCGCCCGTGCCCGCACGACGGGTGGCTCCGGGCTGGGCCTGTCCATCGCCACCGAGGACACCCGCCTCCACCGAGGTCGCCTCGACGCCTGGGGAGCACCGGGGGAGGGTTCGGCCTTTCGGCTGACGATCCCCCGGCGCAGCGGCGAGTCCGTGGGCGAGGATTCCCCGCTGGAGCTGCCCCCCGCGTACACGGAGGACCAGCGGCGCCGGCCCACGGACATCGAGAGCGCGGAACCGGTGGCGGGCGCGCCCCTTCCGGACCGGGTCCAGGAACAGGCTCTCATCCAGCGTCCGGCGGACCAGCCCGCCGGCGAGTCGACCGAGGAGGTGCGGTGAACCTGAACGTGCACCTGTCCAGGACGGCTGAGCGCGCTGCGCCGGACCCGGGCCCCGGCCGCCGGCGCTGGCTGGCCGTGCTCATGGTGGGGCTCCTGGTGCTGGCCGGTTGCGCGCGACTGCCGCAGAGCGGACCGGTGGGCACCTCCGAACCGCTCTCCGGCAACGAGAACCAGGTGAACTACACCTTCACCCCGGCCGGTCCGACGGACGGGGACAGCCCGGAGGAGATCATCCGGGGCTTCATCACCGCCGGCACCGGGGTCCAGGACGACTACGCCACGGCCCGGGAGTTCCTGACCGAGGACTCCGCTGCCGCCTGGGAGCCCGGCGCCCGGACGCTGGTCTACACCTCCGAACCGACCCTGGTCCCCTCGGCCACGGACAACGTGTACACGGTGCAGATGGAGGTCGAGTCGGTCGTGGATGAACGGGGCATCATGAGCCGGATGCCCGCGAACACCACCGAGGCCGCGGAGTTCGAGGTCACTGAGGAAAACGGGCAGTGGCGGATCTCCCGCGCCCCCGCCGGGATCGTCCTGGAGACCACGCAGTTCCGGGCCCTGTTCGGCTCCCACGAGCTCTACTTCTACGACCAGTCCTACCAGTACGCCGTCCCGGACGTGCGGTGGTTCCTGAACCGTCCCGGCACGGCCGCGGACATCGTGGACGCCCTGCTGGACGGACCGGCACCCTACCTGGAGGGGGCGGTCCGCACGGCCTTCCAGCCCGGGTCCGAGCTCTCCCGCCCCTCGGTGCCGGTCAGCGGTGGCGCGGCGAAGGTGGACTTCACCCGGCCGACCATCGAGGGCACTGACGCGCTGGCGCGGCGCCGGATGAAACAACAGCTTGAACTGACGCTCGGCGGACTGAACAGCGTCTCCTCCGTGGACCTGTCCGTGGACCTGGACCCCCTCGACCTGGAGCAGACCCCGGAGGGATTCGTCGCCGCTCGCGTCAACCCGTCCGTGGGGTCCACCCAGGTCGCCGTGGCCGACGGCCAGCTGGTCTATTACGAGGGAGACGCGGCCGTGCCCGTCGGGGGCGTCCGCACTGACGCCGCCGAGCCGCCCGCGCTGCCGGCCATGAGCCTCGACGCCACGCGGTTCGCGTTCCTGAACCAGGACCGCACCCGCATGCGCACGGCGGACACGGACGGGTTCCAGCGCCTGGTCCTGGAGGGTGAGAAGCTCACCCGGCCCAGTTTCGACCTCTCCGGCTGGGTCTGGACCGTGGACCACTCCCAGGGCACGCGGGTCATGGCCATCGACGCCCGGGCCAACGGCGGCGAGGAGGCGACCCGCGAGATCAGCGCGGAGTGGATCGGCGACCGCGACGTCCTGGCGCTGAAGATCTCCCGCGACGGGACGCGGGCCGCGATCGTGGCGGGGGAGGGGGACTCGACCCACCTCTATCTCTCCGGGGTCGTCCGCGACTCCGAGGGCGTGCCACGCGGCCTGGGCACCCCGGTGCGTTTGGAGCCCACCGTTCCCGTCAGCGACGTCACGTGGCTCTCGGACCAGGAACTTGTGGTCGCCGCGACCAGCCCCAACGAGCCGGTGGAGGCGCAGGTGGTCGGCTTCGACGGGTCGCTGCGGACCCTCAAGCCGCTGCTCGGCATGACCGGGTTCTCGACCGGTCCGGGGGACAACCCGATCTACGCGGAGACCACCGAGGCTGTCCACGCCCTGGCCGGATCCACCTGGCGTTCCCAGGCCGGGGTCGCCGAGGACCTGGCCTTCCCCGGATAACCGGCCCTCCGGGGCGCCGGTGGGGCGGTCCCGCTGCTCACCCCTCGGTGTGCCCCCGCCTGCCTCGGCGTATCGTCCGCGTTCCATCAGGACGCCGTCCGTCACACCGACCGTCACTCCGTCCGGGTGCGGCACGCGTGCACTGCACAGGCTCCGCCCGCCGCGCGTGGTCCAGGCCGATCCCGTGCTCCCGCCTGCCGGGCCCGGCGGTGCGCCAGGATGGGCGCATGACGTCCCTGACCAGACACCTGGCAACCGGACTCGACCGCCTGCTCCATGCCCCGGCGGCCCGCGCCGTGACGACCGCCGCCCGGGACCTGGCCGGGCTGCTGCTGCCGACCGACTGCGCCGTCTGCGGACTGCGTGACGGTGCCGTGTGCCCCGGTTGCGCCGCCGAGCTCTCGGTGGCACTGTTGCGCCCGTTCCGCGCCGAGGACCAGGCGGCGTCACTGCCGTTGGTGTCCGTGGACCGCGCCGGCGGCCCGCTGCCGTTGCCCGTGGTGGCGGCCGGCCGGTACGCCGGCTCGCTGGCGAGCGCGGTGCTGGCGTTCAAGGACCACGGCCGGACGCCGGTCGTCCGGCACCTGCGCCCGGCCGTCCGCCGGGCGCTGACCGCGGTCCCCGCGCTCGTGGGGGATCCGTTCCCGGAGCCGGCGTCCGCCCCCGTCCTGGTGGCCCCGATCCCGGGCAGCTCCACCGGCTTCCGGCGCCGGGGGTACGACCCAGTGGCGGAGTTGCTGACCGGGTCGTTGCCGCCGGGCTGGATCCCGGCTCCCGGCCTATTGCGGGCCGCGCCCATCCGCAACCGGGACCCGCGCCGGCAGCGCGCGGCCAGCAGCCACGCCGGGAGCGCTTCGTCGCTGCGCCGGCACCGCAACGCCGGACGCTTCCGCGCCACGGCCCGCGCAGCGGGGCTCCGGGGCCGGACCGTCGTCCTCTTCGACGACGTGATGACCACCGGTTCCACCCTCGCCGCCGCCTGGCACGCCGTGGCCGCCACCGGGGTGGAACCGGCCGCCGCCGTGGTCCTGGCCGCTGTCACCGCTCCCCACAGCACGCCCGGAACCGTCCCGCCGGGGGTCTTAACTCCGGGTGGGTAACGGTCTAGGCTGAGGAGTGCGGAGCCCGGGAGGGAACCGCCAGCGGCGGCAGGAAGGAGGAGTTCTTCCCGCCGCCGACGTGCATTAAGGGGCCGGTCGGTACCCCGGTCTCTCGGTGCAGCACCTTTGTTCGGATGGCCAAGAGGCCCTAGGAGGACATCATGACCATGGACGTCAGCTACGTTGCCCGCAACGTGTCCATCCCGGATCGCTTCCGGGACTACGCCCAGGAGAAGTTCAGCAAGGTCGAGCAGCTCGCACAGCGCGCTCAGCGGCTGGAGATCAAGGTCACCAAGCAGTCCAACCATCGGCATTCGGGCCAGAACCTGACCGTCGAACTCACCGTCCAGGGCAAGGGCAAGGTCATCCGTGCCGAGGCCCAGTCCGACGACAAGTTCGCGGCCTTCGACCTGGCGTTCGGCAAGCTCCTGGAACGCCTCCGGCGCCTCCGTGACCGGCAGAAGGACCGTCAGCAGCAGCGCGTGTCCGTCGCTGACGCCACCGCGGCCCTGCCCGTGATCGATCCCACCCGGTCGCTCGTGGAGCAGGTCCAGGCCGAGCAGGCGGCCCAGGAGGACGGCGGCGCGGACCAGAACGGCCAGGCCCCGGTGACCATCCGCAAGAAGGTGTTCCCGGCCCAGCCCATGTCCGTTCACGATGCGGTGGACGCCATGGAGATGGTCGGCCACGACTTCTACCTGTTCGTCGACGC
The DNA here is from genome assembly GCA_036516315.1 of Citricoccus sp. Classification (GTDB taxonomy): domain Bacteria; phylum Actinomycetota; class Actinomycetes; order Actinomycetales; family Micrococcaceae; genus Citricoccus. The sequence goes on along the minus strand of DATBUG010000230.1, from coordinate 1,780 downwards.
GGAGACCGGACGCCCCTCGGCGGTCTACCGGCGCAAGGGCTGGACGTACGGCGTCATCTGCCTCGATCCCGAGAAGACCGATGCTGAACCCCAGGAGGAGGAGATCGGGTACCGCACTGCCGTCTGAGGCCGGCCGCACATCCCCCACGGCAGTGCCCGCCCGGCGCCGGGCGGGCACTGCCCGCGCCCGGGGGTGATCTCCCTCGCTCAGGATCGCCTCCATGACACCTACGCCTCCATGACATCCACGCCCGCCTCCATGACTTCCACGCCTCCGTTGCTCACCGGTTCCGAAGCACGCCGCACGGCCCTCGCCGCGCAGGTGCTCGACCGGGAACGCCGCACCGCCGCCGTCACCGGGCGCCGGTTGCGGCCGGTGCTGGAGCGCCTGAGCGTGTTGCAAATCGACTCGGTCAACATCCTGGCGCGGGCGCACTACCTGCCCCTCTACAGCCGGCTCGGCCCCTATGACACGGCCGGGCTGGACCGGCTCTGGAACCGGGCGCCCCGAGACTGGACCGAGTACTGGGCCCACGAGGCGTCCCTGGTGCCGACGCCGCTCAGGCCGGCACTGGTCGCGGTGCAGCGCCGGACCTGGATGCACGCCTCGGACCTGGACCCGGCGGTGCGCCGGGAGCTCTCCCGGCGCATCCTGGAGCTGCTGGACGCCTCGAGGCCGCTGACCGCCCGGCAGATCGAGGCCCGGCTCGGGGACCATGGCCGGCACGAGGGTCACTGGGGTTGGAACTGGTCCGTGGTCAAGCGGGTCCTGGAGGGAATGTTCGCGGCAGGGGAGATCGCCAGCGCGGGACGCAACGCCCAGTTCGAACGCCGGTTCTTCCCGGTCCGGCGGTTGAGCGGGCAGGAGGAGGTGCCCGACCGGCACGACGCCGCACTCGTCCTCGTGCGTGCGGCCTCCCGGGCTCTTGGCGTGGCGACCGAGGCCTCCCTGGCCGACTATTACCGCATCCCGGTCAAGGCCGCCGGAGCCGCGGCCCGCCAGCTGCGCCAGGCCGGGGTGCTCGAGCCGGTCCGCCTACCCGGTGGCCGGGGGCGTGAGCTGCCCGCGTGGCGGCACGCCGAGGCGAAGACGCCCCGCCAGGCCACGGCCCGGGCCCTGGTCAGTCCCTTCGACCCGCTGGTCTTCCACCGGCCCCGGGTCCAGGACCTGTTCGGCGTCCGGTACCGGCTCGGTATCTACACGCCTGCACCGAAGCGGACCCGCGGCTACTACTCGCTACTGTTCCTGCTGGGCGAACGCCTGGCGGCGCAAGTGGACCTGAAGGCCGACCGGGACACCCGTACGCTGCTGGTGCGTGGTGCCTGGTACGAGGAGCCCGCGGGGCCGGGGATGGCAGCGTCCGGCGGCGCCCGCACGGCGGGCACGCCGGGGAGCGGGGCCGACGTCGGGCACGTGTGCCGTGAACTGGCCGCTGAGCTGGGTGAGCTGGCCCGATGGCTGGATCTCGAGGGCGTGGCCGTGGAACCTGCGGCGGAGGGTGATCTGGCCCCGGGAGTGGCCGGCGCCTTGAGGAAGCTCCAAGGATTTTGACCGTAGACTGAGCGGGTATCCCGGACCGGTGCGCCGGTTGGCCGGGATACCCAGAGCGCAACGCACATCGACGCCCCGCGGACCGGGGCACAGGGAGTCCAGGCACGTGGCATCTTTCATCGAACGGATCCTCAAGACGGGTGACAAGAAGATCCTCAAGCGCCTGAGGGGATTCGCGGACGCCGTCAACGTCCTCGAGGACGAGTTCCGGGAGATGTCCGACGCCGA
>DATBUG010000229.1:0-4060 GCA_036516315.1 Citricoccus sp. | reverse complement strand
CGGGGCTCAGACGCCGGCCAGGTCGCGGGCACCGGCCCGGTAGTCGACCTCGGTACCGGTCACGGTCGCCACGGCCTCGGCGATGATGCCCAGGCCGCGCTCGAGGTCGGCCCGCGGGATGGTCAGCGGCGGCATCACCTTCAGGACCTCGTCGTCGGGGCCGGAGGTCTCGACCATCAGGCCGTTGGCGAAGGCCTCGGCAGCGACCTTGTTGGCCACCTCGGTGTCCTCGAAGAGCACGCCGGCCAGCAGGCCGCGACCGCGGACGGCGGCCCCGTCCACCGCGTCGGCGATCTGCTCGAGACCGTCGTGCAGGGTGGAGATGGCCTCGGCAAGCTGCCCCAGCTGGAAGGAGTCGTCCGCCCAGAACTCCTTCAGTGCCGCCGTGGCGGTGACGAAGGCCAGGTTGTTGCCGCGGAACGTGCCGTTGTGCTCACCCGGGGTCCAGACGTCGAGGTCGGGACGGAACAGGGTCAGGGCCATCGGCAGGCCGAAGCCGGAGATCGACTTGGAGACGCAGACGATGTCCGGGGTGAAGCCGGCCTCCTCGAAGCTGAAGAAGGTGCCGGTACGGCCGCAACCGGCCTGGACGTCGTCGACGATCAGCAGGATCTCGTGCTTGGCGCACAGCTCGGACAGCCCGCGCAGCCACTCCAGGCGGGCCGCACGCACGCCGCCCTCGCCCTGGACGGTCTCCACGATGATCGCGGCGGGCTTGTCCACGCCGGACCCGGAGTCCTCCAGGACCCGCTCGAGCCACAGGAAGTCGGGGTACTCACCGTCGAAGTAGTCGTCGAACGGGATCTTCGAGCTGTTGGTCAGCGGGATGCCCGCGCCCTTGCGCTTCATGGAGTTGCCCGTCACCGACAGCGACCCCAGGGTCATGCCGTGGAAGGCGTTGGTGAAGGACAGGATGTGCTGGCGTCCGGTCACCTTGCGGGCCAGCTTCAGGGCGGCCTCAACGGTGTTGGTGCCCGTCGGACCGGGGAACATGACCTTGTAGTCCAGACCGCGCGGCTCCAGGATGACGTCCTTGAAGGTCTGCAGGAACTCACGCTTGGCCGGGGTCATCATGTCCAGCGAGTGCACCGGGGCGTCGCTGGTGATGTACTCGGCCACGGCGGCCTGCAGCGTGGGGTGGTTGTGCCCGTAGTTCAGCGCACCGGCGCCGGAGAAGAAGTCCAGGTACTCGGTCCCGTCCTCGGCGGTCTGAGTGCAGCCCTTGGCGTGGGTGAACACGGTGGGCCAACCCCGGCTGTAGCTGCGGACCTCGGACTCGACGGTGCTGAACACGGAGGTGTCCATCGTCGTGGGGGCGGTGTCCTGGGTGGTCTCCGGGGTGGTGTCCATGGTGCGTTCCTTTCGCAGGGTGTGGACCGCAGCGCTCTCGAGGGGCGCGATCCGGTGGAGGTATTCGGTGTCGTGGCCGTCCGGGTACATCCGTTCGGTGAACAGCGGGACGACCTCGCGGCTGGCGCCGTGGCGCTCGGCCAGACGGGCGAAGAGCCCGATGGAGGCGTCGTTGTCGGCGGTGATGGTGGTCTCCAGGGCCTCGGCGGAGGTCCGGGTCACGAGCTCGTCGAGCATCCGGGACGCGAGACCGTGGCCGCGGGCCGCCTCGGAGACGGCGACCTGCCACACCATCAGGGTGGTGGGCGACTCCGGCCGCAGGTAACCGCTCACGAAGCCGACGGGCTCACCGTCGAGTTCGGCGATCACCGAGGTGTCGGCGAAGTCCCGGCACCACAGGAGGTAGGCGTAGGAGGAGTTGACGTCCAGGACCTGGGAGTCCTTCGTCATCTGCCACAGCGCCGCGCCGTCGGCGGTCTGCGGGGGGCGAAGCGTGAGGCTTCTCGGACGGGTGGTCAGTCGTGTGTCTGCATCAGCTGCCATCGCTCCCCAACCTAACGAGCTGAGGATCGATCGCAACCCGAGGACCCCCGGATTCCGGGGGTTCCTGGCCGGTCCGGCGCCCAGAACGGCCCGATCGTGAACCCCCTGCATCCCTGTGCCTAAGCGGTTGCTCGGGCAAACACTCAGTACACGGAAGAATCGTGCAGTTTCTTTATCATTTCGTTACATTTGCGCCCCTCGAAAACGGCTCCGCACCCCCGGATCACGGGAGGGCGACGACGGCCCGTGGGCTACATTGCTGCAATGACCACCGCCGACCACCACCCCGGACCGGAGGCATCCCGCGCCGCCGGCACACTCGTCATGCCCCGCCCGCACCCTGGACCCAGCGAAGGGTCACGCCGGGGCCTGGGCCTGGGCCGCACGGAACGCCTGATGCGGGTGCGGCTCCTTCCCGGGACGCATGGGACGCCGGACCCGTCCGGGACGCCGACCACGGCACCCGGGGCGGCCGGGGCGCCCGGGGATGCACGGGCGGTGCACACGGGCACCATGGGCACCGGCCCGTGGGTCCTCGACCCCGACGGCCGCCCCTTCGGCGCGGCCGGGGCGGTGGTCATGGACAACACCCTGGCGATGGCGCTGCACGCCGCGGAGCCGCGCCTGCAGTGGATCGTGACGACCGAACTCTCCCTGGAGGTCCTGCGGCCACTGCCGGCCGACGGGTCCGTCCTGGAGTCCTGGACGCGGCCGCGCGTGGCCGACGGGCTCGGTGGCATGGCCACGGGGACGCTGCGGGGCGCGGACGGCACGGAGTACCTCCGGGCCAGCGGGTGGTTCCAGGGCGTCGAGCGCCACGACCCGGCCGCCGTCGAGCGCTTCACCGCCAGGGCGGCGCTGCCGCTGGGCCCGGACACCGAGGTGCCGCTGCACCGGATCCTGGGGGCGTCAGAAACGACGCCGGCCCCGCCCCCGGGGCGACCAGAGGTCACCGACGGGTTCGGGGCCGGATGGGGCTTCGACCGCACGGACGAACTGCACAATCCGCACGGGGCCGTCCACGGTGGCGCGATGGCCATGATGGCGGCGCTGGCGGCCCAGCGGTCCATGGGCGACCGGGCCGGGTTCGACCTCCAGTCGCTGCGGACGATGTTCCTGCGCCCGGCCACCGGGGCGATCACCTCGCGGGTGCGCCTCCGGCATGCCGGGCGGTCCCTGCGCGTCGTGCAGGTGGAACTGGCCGGCGCACCGGGCACCAGGCCCTTCGTGCAGGCCGAGGCAGTGTTCCGCCCGGCCCGCTGAGGATGGCTCAGGCGGCCTGCTGGGCCGCCTGCTTCGAGGCCTTGCCGCGGTCCAGGCCGAGGTCCTTGAGGGGCGTGCCCTCGATGGCCTGGGACATGACCTCTTCGGCCTCCAGCGGGGTGATGTCCAGGACGATCGCCACCTCGGCGGCGAGCATCTCGACCGCCTCCCGGTGGATCATCCGCTCGGCCATGGACAGCTCCTTGTCCGCGTCCCGGCGGTGCAGGTCACGGACGACCTCGGCCACGCGCGGCAGGTCTCCGGTGGCCAGCTTCTCCTGGAAGGCCTTGATGCGGCGCGACCACTGCTGCTCCACGTGCTCACTCGGCTTCGCCAGCAGGGACATCAGCTTGCGCACGGTGGTGTGGCTGCTGACGCCGCGCACGCCGATGTCCTTGATGCCGGACTCCGGCACGGAGATGCGCAGCCCCTTGTCCTGGATGTCCAGCTCCACGTAGGCCACGTCCTTGCCCTTCAATTGCCGTACCTGGCGGTCGAGGACGACTGCGGGGCCGTGGTGGGGGTGAACGACGAACTGACCGGGGACCAGACGCATGGGTGGGGTACACCTTTCTCTCGAGAAGCCAAACTCACGCGCGGTGGCGACTGGCGGCCGCCACCGGAAATTTGGCCTATTTATTTTCGCATTTCCTGAGCAGAAAATCAATTCGTGCCGGCGGTTCTCCCGACTCCCGGCCCGGTGTCATCTATCATCGCGCCCGCGGCGGACAACGGACTGTCCTCCTCGAAGTCTCCGGCGTTGTAGCGCAACCGCGCCAGGATGGCGTTGAGCGTGGTCACCTCTCCTTCCGGGACCCCCAGGTCGGTGAACACCTCGCGGTTGAGGGCCCGGGCCGCCTGCAGCGCCAGGTCGCGGCCCTGCGGAGTGATCTCGACCAGGTTC
>DATBUG010000228.1:0-4461 GCA_036516315.1 Citricoccus sp. | reverse complement strand
GGCTGGCCGCGGCCGCGGCCGCCTACGCCGAGGCCGCGCAGGCGCTCGGGTTCAGCCGGCGGCAGGCCGTCCGCCAGCTCGAGGCGCTGTTCCCTCCGGCCTGAACCGGCGATTTCGCTCTCGGCCGACGTTTCGAAGATGTCTTCGAAAGCGCCCTGGAATAGAGTGGAACCCGTGCCCGAGACCCCTCTGACGACCACCGACCAGACCATCCCACCCACCACGGCCCGCGGGCTCGCGTCGGGCCCCGACGGCGGCGGCCGGCGCCACGATCCCGACCGGATCGTGGTCAAGGGCGCGCGCGAGCACAACCTCAAGAACGTCGACCTGGACATCCCGCGCGACGCACTCGTGGTCTTCACGGGGCTGTCCGGCTCGGGCAAGTCCTCCCTGGCCTTTGACACGATCTTCGCCGAGGGCCAGCGCCGGTACGTCGAGTCGCTGTCCTCGTACGCCCGGATGTTCCTGGGCCGGGTGGACAAGCCCTCGGTCGACTTCATCGAGGGGCTGTCCCCTGCGGTGTCCATCGACCAGAAGTCGACCAACCGCAACCCCCGGTCCACGGTGGGCACCATCACCGAGGTCTACGACTACATGCGCCTGCTGTGGGCCCGCGTCGGGGTCCCGCACTGCCCCGAGTGCGGCGAGCCGGCCTCCCGGCAGTCGCCCCAGCAGATCGTGGACCAGTTGCTCGAACTGCCGGAGAAGACCCGGTTCCAGGTCCTGGCCCCCGTGGCCCGCGGACGCAAGGGCGAGTTCGTGGACGTCTTCTCCTCCCTGGCCACCCAGGGCTTCTCGCGTGCGATCGTGGACGGGGAGCTGGTCCAGCTCTCGGACCCGCCGAAGCTGAAGAAGCAGGTCAAGCACACCATCGCCGTGGTGGTGGACCGGCTGGCGATGAAGGAGGGGATCCGGCAGCGGCTCACCGACTCCGTGGAGACAGCGCTGAAACTGGCCGACGGGCTCGTGGTGATCGACTTCGTGGACGTCGACGCCCGCGTGGACCCGGAGAAGGCCAACGCCGGCGAGTGGGACGCGGCGGACGCCGAGGGCCGGCGCAAGTACCGCTCCTTCTCGGAGAAGCTGTCCTGTCCCAACGGCCACGAGCTGGGCATCGACGAGATCGAGCCGCGCTCGTTCTCCTTCAACAACCCCTTCGGCGCGTGCCCGGTCTGCACCGGCATCGGCACCAAGCTCGAGGTGGACGAGGACCTCGTGGTCCCGGACCCGGACCGGTCCCTCGCCGAGGGGGCCATCGCCCCGTGGTCGCTGGGCAAGTCGACCTCCGAGTACTGGAAGCGGTTGCTGTCCGGCCTGGCCGAGGAGGTCGGGTTCTCCATGGACACCCCGTGGAAGAAGCTCCCGGCGGCGGCGCGCAAGGCCGTGCTGCACGGCAAGGACTTCAAGGTCGTGGTGCAGTACCGCAACCGCTTCGGCCGCGAACGCCGGTACACCACCGGCTTCGAGGGCGTCATCGACTACATCCACCGGAAGCACCTGGAGACGGAGTCGGACAACGCGCGGGACCGCTACGAGTCCTACATGCGCGAGATCCCCTGCGCGGCCTGCAACGGCACCCGGCTCAACCCGACCTCGCTGTCCGTGCTGGTGGGCGGCAAGTCGATCGCCGAGGCCTCCATCCTGCCGATGCGGGACTCGATCGCGTTCCTGGAGAGCCTCGAGCTGTCCGCGCGGGACCGGCAGATCGCGGACCAGGTCCTCAAGGAGATCCTGGCGCGCCTGCACTTCATGCTCGACGTCGGCCTGGACTACCTCAACCTGGAGCGGCCGGCGGGCACCCTCTCCGGCGGCGAGGCCCAGCGCATCCGGCTGGCCACCCAGATCGGCTCCGGACTGGTCGGCGTCCTCTACGTCCTGGACGAGCCGTCCATCGGCCTGCACCAGCGGGACAACCGCCGGCTGATCGAGACCCTGAACCGGCTGCGCGACCTGGGCAACACGCTGATCGTGGTGGAGCACGACGAGGACACCATCGCCGAGGCGGACTGGATCGTGGACATCGGCCCGCGGGCCGGCGAGCACGGCGGGGAGGTCGTGCACTCCGGCTCGCTCGAGGAGCTCAAGGCCAACGAGCGCTCGATCACCGGCGACTACCTGGCCGGGCGGCGCGCCATCGCGCTGCCGGAGCGGCGCCGGCCCGTGGACAAGCACCGCAAGCTCACGGTCGTCGGGGCCCGGGAGAACAACCTGCAGGACGTCACCGTGGACTTCCCGCTGGGGGTGCTCACGGCCGTCACGGGTGTCTCCGGCTCCGGCAAGTCCACCCTGGTCAACGAGATCCTGTACAAGGTGTTGGCCAACCAGTTGAACAACGCCCGGCACGTGCCCGGGCGACACAAGCGCGTCAACGGCCTGGAGCACCTGGACAAGGTCGTGCACGTGGACCAGAGCCCGATCGGCCGCACGCCGCGGTCCAACCCGGCCACCTACACCGGGGTCTTCGACACAATCCGCAAGCTGTTCGCGGACACCCAGGAGGCCAAGGTCCGCGGTTACCAGCCGGGGCGCTTCTCCTTCAACATCAAGGGCGGGCGCTGCGAGGCGTGCTCGGGCGACGGCACGCTGAAGATCGAGATGAACTTCCTGCCGGACGTCTACGTGCCCTGCGAGGTCTGCCACGGGGCCCGGTACAACCGCGAGACCCTCGAGGTGCACTACAAGGGCAAGAACATCGCCGAGGTGCTGGACATGCCGATCGAGGAGGCCGCGGAGTTCTTCTCGGCGTACTCCAAGATCTCCCGCTACCTGACCACGATGGTCGACGTCGGGCTGGGCTACGTGAAGCTCGGCCAGCCGGCCACGACGCTCTCCGGCGGCGAGGCCCAGCGGGTCAAGCTCGCCGCCGAGCTGCAAAAGCGCTCCAACGGCCGCTCCATCTACGTGCTGGACGAACCGACCACCGGCCTGCACTTCGAGGACATCCGCAAGCTGCTCGGGGTGCTGCAGTCGCTCGTGGAGAAGGGCAACACCGTGATCACCATCGAGCACAACCTCGACGTGATCAAGTCGGCCGACTACCTCATCGACCTGGGCCCGGAGGGCGGCTCGGGCGGCGGGACCATCGTGGCCACCGGCACCCCCGAGCAGGTGGCGACGAACGAGGCGAGCCACACCGGCCGGTTCCTGGCGGAGGTGCTGTGAGGCCCGGGACCCCCGCCGCGGTGCCCACCGGGCGACCCGCCGTCCTGCTGGACCTGGACGGCACGCTCGTGGACCCCGCCGGCGCCATCACCGGCGGGATCGCGGCCACGCTGGCCCGGCACGGCCTGCCGGTGCCTGGACCGGACCGGTTGCGCCGGCTCGTCGGCCCGCCGCTGCGCGAGGGGCTGCGCAGCCTCGAGGGGGTCACCGAGGAGAACCTGCCGGTGCTCATCCGCGAGTACCGGGCCGGCTACCGCGACCACGGGATGGCCGCCAGCGTCGTCTACCCCGGTATCCCTGGCGCGTTGGCAGAGCTGGGCCGGGACCACGACCTCGTGGTGGCCACCTCCAAGCCGGTCTCCACCGCCCGGCAGCTGCTGGCGGTGCAGGGGCTGGACCAGCACTTCGTGGCGATCTGCGGGTCCAGCGACGACGAGACGGCACCCGTCCCGCCCGGCGGCACCAAGGTGCAGGCGATGGCGGAGGCGCTGGCCGCCGTCGGGATGGACGGCCTGGCCCACCCGCCGGCGGTGATGGTGGGAGACCGGCACTTCGACCTGGAGGGGGCCGCCCACCACGGGCTGCCCTCGGTCGGGGTGCTGTGGGGCTTCGGCGACCTCGAGGAGCTGACCGGTGCCGGCGCGGACGCGCTCTGCCACGAGGCCACGGAGCTGCCGGCGCTGTGCCGGCGGCTGCTGGGGGATCGGGCCATCCGGTCCTGAGCACACTATGATGGACCGGTCCACCAGGGCCGGGGAACCGGTTCGGACCAGCAGGTACGCGACGTAGGGAGAAGAGGGACATGGCGACCAACGAGGCCGTGCGCTGGGGATTCCGCACTGCCCTGAAGGTCGCCTGCCGGCCTACCGTCACCGGGCTCGAGCACGTCCCGGCCGCCGGCGGGTTCATCGTCGCCAGCAACCACCTGTCCTTCCTGGACTCGGTCATCCTGCAGGCCCTGATGCCCCGGATGGTGCACTTCTTCGCCAAGGCCGAGTACTTCACCCAGCCAGGGCTCAAGGGGCGGGTCATGAAGGGCTTCTTCGAGTCCGTCGGCTCGATCCCGGTCCAGCGGGACCAGAAGGCCGCCTCCGTGGCCGCGCTCGACCAGCTGCTGGGGCTCGTGGAGGCCGGCGGCGGCGTCGGGATCTACCCCGAGGGCACGCGCAGCCGGGACGGTCGGCTCTACAAGGGCCGCACCGGCGTCGGTTGGCTCGCCCTGGCCACCGGCGTGCCCGTGGTGCCCGTCGGACTGCGCGGGACCGAGCGGCTCCAGCCCCCCGGCACCAACCGGATCGT
>DATBUG010000227.1:0-10867 GCA_036516315.1 Citricoccus sp. | reverse complement strand
CGCCGCCGTCGGGAGGCCCAGGCCGAGGCAGCGGCCGCCCTGGCCGCGGCTGCTGGCACCGCCTCCAGCAGCGGCAGCACCGTGGTGGGGGAGCACCCCGCCACCTCGGGTGCCGGCCGGGACCACGGCACCGGGACGGTGGGCTCATGAGCGTGAACATCGTGCTGCTGCTGGTCATGGGCGTCATGTACGCCGGCGGCGTCTACCTGCTGTTGGAACGGACCCTGACCCGGGTCCTGCTGGGCGTCCTGCTGATGACCAATGCCACCAACCTGCTGATCATGATCATGGCCGGGGCACCCGGCCGGGCCCCGCTGGTGGTGGACGGGATCGCCGCCGAGGAGTACACGGACCCGCTGCCGCAGGCGCTGATCCTCACCTCGATCGTCATCTCCTTCGCCATCACCGCCTTCATGCTCGGCATGATCTACCGGTCCTGGAAGCTGGGCCGGCGGGACGAGGTCCTGGTGGACACCGAGGACGTCAAGGTGGCCGAGCAACCGTCCTTCGACGCGGAGGACGACGCCGAGCTGCAGGAGGAGACCTCCGAGTTCCTCGACGAGGACGAGGACCCCAACGCGGACTACGAGCACGCCACCGCGGTCAACCCGTCCACCGGTTCGCTGCCGGTGGGCCGGCGCCGTGACGGCACCGTGCGGGTGCGGCCCCTGCCGCGCCGCCAGGAACGCACCCCGCGCCCCGGCGCCCGCCGCACCCAGGAGACCGAGGAGGGCGAGCACCCCGTGGGCTATCGCGGGCAGGGCGATCACCTCCCGGACGAGGACGAGCGGGCCGGCAGCCCGCGCGGGCGTCCACCACGTCGACCCGATGAGCACCAGCACCGGGACGGACATCACGACGACGGCAGGCCGGGCCCGAGGGGCCGACGGCGGAAGGGGGACGGCTGATGGACCAGGGTCTCGTCTCCCTCGCCCCGCTGGCGGTGCTGCTGCCCATCCTCGGCGCCGCGCTGGCCTTCGTGTTGGTACGTCGCCCGCGAGCCCAGATCGCCGTGACGGTCACCACCATCACGATCACCCTGGCGCTCGAGTGCCTGCTGCTCGCGGCCACCTGGGACACGGGGGCCGTGGCCGTGTTCCTCGGTGGCTGGGAGTCCCCGTGGGGCATCAGCCTGGTGGTGGACCGGTTCTCGGCGCTGATGCTGGTGATCTCCTCGGCGATCGTGCTGGCCGTGCTCGTCTACGCCTCGGCGCAGGGCGTCACGGACCAGGACCAGGGCGGTCCGGTGTCGATCTTCCACCCGACCTTCCTCATCCTGGTCGCCGGCGTCTCCAACGCCTTCCTGGCCGGCGACCTGTTCAACCTCTACGTCGGCTTCGAGATCCTACTCACCGCCTCCTACGTGCTGCTCACCCTCGGCGGCACCGGCCCGCGCGTGCGGGCCGGTGTCACGTACGTGGTGGTCTCGGTGATCTCCTCCGTGATCTTCCTGGCCGCGATCGCCATGATCTACGGCGCCACGGGCACCGTGAACATGGCGGACCTGGCCGGCAAGCTGGCGCACCTGGACCCGGACGTGCAGATGGTCCTGCACGTTATGCTGCTCGTCGGCTTCGGCATCAAGGCCGCGGTGTTCCCGCTGTCCTTCTGGCTGCCGGACTCCTACCCGACGGCCCCGGCCCCGGTCACCGCGGTGTTCGCCGGCCTGCTGACGAAGGTCGGCGTGTACGCGATCGTGCGCACCGAGACGCTGTTGTTCCCGGGCGACCGGGTGAACGCGGTGCTGCTCTGGGTGGCCCTGCTGACGATGATCGTCGGCATCCTCGGGGCGCTGGCGCAGAACGACATCAAGCGTGTGCTGTCCTTCACGCTGGTCTCGCACATCGGCTACATGATCTTCGGCCTGGGCCTGTCCAACGTGCTGGGCCTGGGGGCCACCATCTTCTACGTGGTCCATCACATCACGGTGCAGACCTCCCTGTTCCTCGTGACCGGGTTGATCGAGCAGCGGGCCGGAACGGCCAACGTGGACCGTCTTGGCGGGCTGGCCCGGATCTCCCCGCTGATCGCCGTGCTGTTCTTCATCCCGGCCATGAATCTCGCCGGCATCCCGCCGTTCTCCGGTTTCCTCGGCAAGATCGGCCTCATCCAGGCCGGCGTGGGGGCGGAAAGTGCCATGGCCTGGGCGCTGGTCGCCGGATCCGTGGTCACCTCGCTGCTGACCCTGCTCGTCATGGTCCGGGTGTGGACCCGGGCGTTCTGGCGGCGCGTGGAGGACGTGGAGCACCCGCCGGCCAAGCTCGTGCTGGCCATGGAGACCCAGGAGAATGCCCCGGCAAAGGCCGGTCGGACCAGCAAGACCGCCGAGCGGGACACGATGGCCGCCGAGCGCCGCGCGCCGTCCTTCACCCTGCCGCGCGGGCCCCGGGCAGGCCTGGTGCTGCCGACCATCGGACTGGTCGCCCTGGGCGTGGCGTTCACCGTCCTGGCCGGCCCGCTGTACAGCTTCGCCGACCGGGCGGCCACGGACATGCTGGCCCGGACGCCCTACATCGAGGCGGTGCTCGGCCCGGAGGCGGCGGACCTGGCCGCGATGGACTACCACGAGCTCCAGGACCGGGGCGTCGTGGCCCCGGCCGACGAGGAGCAGTCCGGCCCGGGCGAGCGCCAGCCGCTGGACGGGGCGGACAGCCAGGGCGATGACGCCGGCACCCGGCCCGGTGGCGAGGTGACCGACGGGGCCGGCTCCCCGGACGAGGTCGACGAAGGAGGCCGCCCGTGATCCCGACCGACGAGGACGTCGAGGGCCGCCGCCCGTTCTGGAGCCAATGGCCCATCCTGCTCGGACTGAGCCTGACCTGGGGTGCCCTGTGGCAGGACTTCTCCCCGGGCGTGTTACTGGCCGGCCTGTTCTTCTCGATGCTGGTCCTCTGGTTCTACCGGCTGCCCCGGATCCAGTTCGCCGACCGCTTCAACCTCTGGTATGCCCTCGTGTTCACCGTGCGGTTCCTGGGCCACGTCATCGCGGCCTCGGTGGACGTGGCGAAGGACGCGATCGTCAAGGGGCCCCGGATCGTGAACTCCGTGGTGGCGGTGCGGCTGCGCAGCCACGACGACCTCATCGTCACCCTGACCGGCCACGCGCTGGCCCTCGTGCCGGGGTCGCTGGTGATCGACGTGGACCGGCCCAGCTCCACCCTGTTCCTGCACGTGCTGGATGCCGGGGACGACGAGGCCGTCGAGGGCTTCCGCAACGAGGCCCTGGCCACCGAGGCCGCCCTGATCCGGGCCATCGGGACGAAGGCAGACCTCGAGCTGGTCCGGGACGACGAGGCCCGCCGTGCCGGCGCGGCCGGGAAGGCGGGGAGGTCATGAGCCTGCTGGACATCGCCGGGTACATCAGCCTGGCCCTGCTGGGGATCGGGGGAGTGGCGGCCATCTACCGGATCGTGCGGGGCCCGTCCATCCTGGACCGGGCCATCGCCACCGACGTGCTGCTGATCATCATCTCCTCCGCCCTGTGCGTGGAGATGGCCATCCACCACCACACGAGCAACATCGTGTTCGTCGTCGTCGCGTCGGTGATCGGCTTCATCGGATCGGTGACGCTGTCCCGGTTCGTCGCGGAGAGCAAGAAGGAGGCGGTCTAGCATGCCCGAGTCGTGGCCCATGATCGCCGACGTGATCGCCGGTGTCCTGCTCATCCTGGGGTCCGCGTTGTCCACGGTGGCCGGCATCGGCCTGTTCCGCTTCCCGGACCAGTTGTCCCGGATGCACGCCGGGACCAAGCCCCAGGTGCTGGGGCTGCTGCTGGTGCTGCTCGCACTGGCGTTCGCGTGGCGGGCGTGGGTGTGGGTCCCGGTGCTGGTCCTGGCCTGGGTGCTGCAGATGCTGACCGCCCCGGTCTCCGCGCACCTGGTCGGCCGGGCCGGATACCGGACCAAGCACCTCAAGCGCGAGCTGCTCTACACGGATGAACTGGCCGACGTCGTGGCCAGCCATGACGACGAGGGCCGTCCGGCGGCCTCCGCGGACCAGCGGACCGTGCCGCAGCCCGACCCCGACGACCACCGCGGCCGGGACTGAGTCCGGCCCGGCGCCTGAAGCGCCGGGCCGGTGGGTACTGCTGGTCTCAGACCTCGGAACGGCCGGACAGGCGCTTGCGGGACGAGCGGGCCTGCATCCGCTCCATCGCCTCGTTCGCCCCGCGCTGCGAGGTGACGCGGATCAGGGCGGCGATGCCGGCCGCGATCGTGGCGAAGGCGATGGCCTCCCACATGTTGTTGTCCGTGTCCTCGATGTCCTTCGGGGCATCATGGCCACTGACCTTTTTCCAGGCGAATTCGACGACCTTGGTGCCGACGAGGCCGCCGACCACCGTGACGCCGGTGCTGACGAGCTTGTTCACGAGGGGGTTCATGCTGGTACCTCCGAAACCGATGGGCGTTGTCCGAGCCTCAGCCTATCGGCTCGCCGGAGCCGGGGTGCCCTCCGGCGGGTCCGTCAGCGGGCCCGTCAGCGGGTCCGTCAGCGGATTCACATCCTCGACGGCGTCCTCGGCCTCCAGGCACCCGGCCATCGCCTCGAGGAACCGGGCCACGTCCGCCCGGGAGTCCTCCGGGACCGCCTCGGCCACGGCCAGCATCCGCCGGTGCATCCGGGACAGCCGCTCGCGGACCTGGGCGTGGGCGTGGGCGGTGGGCACGACGACGACCGAGCGCCGGTCGTGCGGGTGCGGTTCGCGGCGCAGGTGGCCGGAACGGCTGAGGCGGTCGAGCAGCTTGGTGGTGGAGGCGGTGGAGATGCCCAGGGAGGTCGCCAGGTCCCGCGGCGTGACCGGTTCGCCGGTACGCTCGTGGGCGATGACGTAGCGCAGGGCGTCCACGTCGGTGGCGTTCATCTCCATGCCGGCGGTCATCCGCCGGCGCATGTCCCGGTCCGCCGCCCGGAACCGGCGCAGGGCGCGCAGCATCCGCACGGCGCTGTCCGCGTCCTGGAACCAGTATCCCGTGGATGTGTCGTCGTCCGGTAGATCGGCCACGTCCCCGATGGTACGCTCCATTTCACTAGCCAGGCTAGAAACATTGCGATCGTGATATCTCGGGCCAGTTCGGCCTAGGCTGGGACGACGACGTCGGCACCGTCCGGAAGGGGACCTGCGCCATGGACCTGATGACCGACGACCACGTGGTGCTCGTGGACGACGAGGACCGTCCGGTGGGGCTGGCCCCGCGCGCCACCGTCCACGACGACGCGACACCCCTGCACCGCGGGTTCTCCTGCTACGTCCTGCGTGAGGACGGCGCCGTGCTCGTCACCCGCCGCGCGCTGGACAAGCGCACGTGGCCGGGGGTGTGGACCAACTCCTTCTGCGGCCATCCCCGCCAGGACGAGGACCGGGCCGAGACCCTGCACCGGTACGCCCGCCACGAGCTGGACCTGACGATCGCGGACGTGCGCTGCGTGCTGCCCGACTTCCGGTACCGGGCCGTGGACGCCTCCGGCACGGTGGAGAACGAGCTGTGCCCGGTCTACGTGGCCCGGGCCGCCGGACCGGTGCGCCCGAACCCGCAGGAGGCCATGGACCACCGGTGGATCAGCCCGCAGGAGCTGTCCCGGTGGGTCGAGACCGCCCCCTGGTCCGTGAGCCCCTGGATGGCCGAGCAGCTGCCCGGTGTGCTGGCGGCGCTGACCGCTGCAGCAGCCGGTGCCGCCACGGACGGCGACGGGGGCGGGGCATGACCGGCATCGACGGGGAGATCCGCCGCGCGCTGGCGGACGGGGCGGCCCGCTCGGCTGGCCTCGGGGACGGGCACCGCGAGCTCTGGACCGCGCTGTCCGGCGCCGTCGAGGGCGGGAAACGCTTCCGCCCGCAACTGCTGGCCGCCACCCACCAGGCCATGGGCGGGGCCGGCCCGGAAGCCGTGGACCGGGTCGGTGCGGCCCTGGAGATCCTGCACACCGCATTCGTGGTGCACGACGACGTGATCGACGGCGACGAGGTGCGCCGCGGCCGGCCCAACGTCTCCGGCGCCTTCGCCGCCACGGCGCGGCGCCGGGGCGCGGCCGAGCTGGTCGCCCGGCACTACGGTGCCGCCGCCGGGTTGCTTGCGGGCGACCTGGCGCTGGTCACCGCCACCCGGATGATCGCCCGCTGCGGGGCGTCCCCGGAGGCCACCGATGTCCTTCTGGACCTACTGGAGGACGCCGTGCACGCCTCCGCGGCCGGGGAGCTGGCCGACGTCGGCCTGGCCCTGCCGGTGGACGGACAGCCGGCCAGCGTGGCCGACGCGGTGCGTGTCGGCGAGCTGAAGACGGCCGTCTACTCCTTCCTGCTGCCCCTGCAGGCCGGGGCGGTGCTGGCCAGTGCGCCGGCGGCTGCCGTGACCGCGCTGGCCCCGGTCGGCCGTCAGCTGGGCATCGGCTTCCAGCTGCTGGACGACCTGCTCGGCGTCTTCGGCGACCCCGCGCGCACGGGCAAGAGCGCGCTGACCGACCTGCGCGAGGGCAAGCCCACCGCCCTCGTCGCGCATGCCCGCTCCACCGGCGCCTGGACCGAGCTGCGGACGCTGCTGGGCGATCCCAGCCTCGACGAGCGCGGCGCCGGGCGTGCCCGCGACCTGCTCACGGACTGCGGCGCGCGGGCGCGCGTGACGGCCCTGGCCGAGGAGCACCTCGACGGCGCCCTCACCGCTGCCGCCCGGCCGCCCCTGCCCGCGGGCCTGCAGGCCATGGTGGAGGACATGGCCCGGCAGATCCGGCGGTCCGCGGCCTCGGCCCTGGCCGGGGAGACGGCGGACACCCCGTCCCGGCGCGAGCCGGCCGCGACCCTGGCGGGGCGCCGATGAACGCCCCGGAACACCGCTACGACGCCGTCGCCCAGGCCAGCGCCGCCCAGGTCATCGCCGGGTACTCCACGTCCTTCGGCTGGGCCACGCGCCTGCTGGCCCAGCCGGTGCGCACCCACGTGCGCAACATCTACGCCCTGGTGCGGGTGGCCGACGAGATCGTCGACGACCCGGACCCCGCCCTGGCCGCCTCCTGGCGCGAACAGCAGCTCGACGCGCTCGAGGCCGAGACGTACCGGGCGATGGCCAGCACCCGCAGCGCCAACCTCGTGGTGCACGCCTTCGCGCTGACCGCCCGGCGGTACGGGATCAGGCGCGAGCTCGTGGAGCCGTTCTTCGCCTCGATGCGCGCTGACCTGGTCCGGTCCCAACACGACGTCCAGAGCCTGTCCGCCTACGTGCACGGCTCGGCCGAGGTGGTCGGGCTGATGTGCCTGCGCGTGTTCGTCGGCGGTGACGACGCCACCTACGAGCGGTTGCGCCCCGGGGCCCAGCGGCTCGGCGCGGCCTTCCAGAAAGTCAACTTCCTGCGGGACCTGGCCGACGACCACGACCAGCTGGGCCGGACATACTTCCCCGGCCTGGACCCGGTGGCGTTCAGCGACGCGCACCGCGACGAGCTGCTCGACGACATCGACGCCGACCTGGCCGCGGCCGCCGAGGCCATCCGCCAGCTGCCGGACTCGAGCCGGCGGGCGGTCCGGGCCGCCCACGCCCTGTACTCGGCCCTGTCCCGACGGCTGCGCTCGACGCCGGCGGCCCGGATCCGCCAGGCGCGCATTCGGGTACCGGACGGGCAGAAGGCGCTGATCGTGATGAGGGCGCTGGCGGGACGGGCGGGATGAGCGGGGCATGAGCGAGAGGAAGAGTGAGAGGGAGAACATGGACGAGGGCACCGGCACCCGGCGCGTCGTGGTCATCGGCGGGGGGATCGCCGGCCTGGCCTCCGCTGCGCTGCTGGCGCGGGAGGGCTACAGCGTGGACCTGGTCGAGGCCCGCGAGGAGTTCGGCGGGCGGGCCGGGAGCTGGGAGCAGGACGGGTTCCGCTTCGACACCGGGCCCTCGTGGTACCTGATGCCCGAGGTCTTCGACCACTTCTTCCGGTTGCTCGGCACCACTGCCGCCGCCGAGCTGGACCTGCAGCAGCTGGACCCGGGCTACCGGGTGTACTTCGAGGACACGGACCGGCCGCTGGACATCCAGGCTGACCGGCAGGCCAACGTGGAGCTCTTCGAACGGATCGAGCCCGGGGCCGGCCGCGCCCTGGACCGGTACCTGGATTCCGCCCGGCGCACCTATGACATGGCCCTGGGCCGGTTCCTGTACACCTCCTTCACCTCTTACCGCCCGTTCCTGTCCCCGGACCTGCTCGGCCAGCTGCACCGGCTCGGCCCCCTGCTGCTGGAGTCGCTCGAGCGGTTCACCGGCCGCCACTTCCGCGACCACCGCCTGCGGCAGGTGCTGGGCTACCCCGCGGTGTTCCTGGGATCGTCCCCGGACCGCACGCCGAGCATGTACCACCTGATGAGCTCCCTGGACCTCACGGGCGGGGTGCTGTACCCGCAGGGCGGCTTCGCCCGGTTGATCGCCGTGCTGGTGCGACTGGCCCGCGAGGCCGGGGTGCGCCTGCACCCGGGGACGCCGGCCACCGCCATCCTCACCGAACCACCGCGAACGGGGCGTCGCGGCCGGCGTCGGCCCGGTGGTGCCAGGGCCCGGGCCACCGGGGTGCGGGTCCGTGGACGGGACGGTGCCGAGCGCGTGCTGGACGCCGACGTCGTGGTGTCCGCGGCCGACCTGCACCACACCGAGACCACGCTGCTGGAGCCCCGGTTGCAGAGCTACCCGGAGGCATACTGGCGGCGCCGCACCTCTGGTCCCGGCGCCGTCCTGGCGCTGCTGGGCGTGCGCGGGGGGCTGCCGGAGCTGGCGCACCACAGCCTGTTCTTCACCCGGGACTGGGACGCGAACTTCGGGGCGATCCGCTCCGGGGAGGTCCCGGACCCCGCCTCGGTCTACGTGTGCCGGCCCTCGGCCACGGACCCGGACGTCGCCCCGGAGGGGCATGAGAACCTCTTCGTCCTGGTGCCCATGCCGGCCGATCCCGGCCTGGGCGGTGGCGGGTCCGACGGCGGCGGGGACCCGGGCGTGGAGGCCGTCGCCGACGCCGCGATCGACCAGCTGTCCCGCTGGGCGGGCATCCCGGACCTGGCCGAGCGGGTCGTGCTGCGGCGCACGGTGGGCCCGGCCGACTTCGCCCGGGACCTCGGTGCCTGGCGCGGGGGCATGCTCGGCCCGGCGCACACCCTGGCCCAGAGCGCGATGTTCCGTACCGGCAACGCCTCCCGCCGCGTGGACTCGCTCTACTACGCCGGGTCCAGCACCATCCCCGGCATCGGACTGCCGATGTGCCTGATCAGCGCCGAGATCCTGCTCAAGCGGCTGCGCGGGGACCACTCCGCCGGCCCGCTGCCAGAACCCCTGAGCCCGTCCGGTGCAGTGCCCACCGGCATGGCCTCGGCCGCTGCGCGGGCTGCGTCAGTCCCGGCCTCGCCGGCCCCGGTGGGGGAGGGGGCCCCGTGGCGGTGATCTCCCTGCTCTGCCTGCTGGTGAGCCTGGGGTGCATGGTGCTGCTCGACCGCCGGTTCCGGCTGGTGTTCTGGCGCTCCCCGCGGACCGCCGTGGTGGTCCTGGCCCTGGGACTGGTGCTGTTCCTGGCCTGGGACCTGGCCGCCATCTCCTCCCAGCACTACGCGGCCGGCACGAGCCAGGCGATGACCGGCATCATGCTCGCGCCCGAACTGCCGCTCGAGGAAATCCTGTTCATCACCTTCCTGTGCTACCTGACCCTCGTGCTGCGCGGGCTGCTCGTCCTGGTCACCGGCCGCCGCAGCCGGGCCCGCCGGCCACGGCGGGCGCCCGAGCGGGAGGTGGTCCGGTGAGCTACCCCGTGCTGGCCCTGGCCTTCCTCGCCCTCGCCGCCGCCGTCGCCGTGTTCGCCTCCTGGCGCCGCCGGCTCGGCCCACGCTGGTGGGCCGTCACGGCGCTGACCATCCTGTCGCTGGTGGTGCTGACGGCCGTGTTCGACAACGTGATGATCGCCGCGGACCTGTTCCGGTACAACGAGGACCTGCTGATCGGCTGGTACCTCGGCCTGGCCCCCGTGGAGGACTTCGCCTGGCCGGTCGCCGCCGGCCTGCTGTTGCCG
The DNA here is from genome assembly GCA_036516315.1 of Citricoccus sp. GTDB lineage: Bacteria > Actinomycetota > Actinomycetes > Actinomycetales > Micrococcaceae > Citricoccus. The sequence goes on along the minus strand of DATBUG010000227.1, from coordinate 850 downwards.
GCCGCCTGGGAGCTGCTGCAACCCCGGTCCACCGGAGAGGAGCGACCATGACCGCGGTGGTCGGCGAGGCGACGCGCCAGCTGCTGGGCTCGTCCCGGCCGGTGAGCTGGATCAACACGGCCTACCCCTTCGCCGCGGCCTACCTGCTCTCCGGCGGGGGGATCACCGCCGCCCTGGTGATCGGCACCCTGTTCTTCCTCGTGCCGTACAACCTGTTGATGTACGGCATCAACGACGTCTTCGACTACGAGTCGGACCTGCGCAACCCCCGCAAGGGCGGGATCGAGGGCATCGTGCTCTCCGACCGCTGGCACGGGCTGACCCTGTGGGCCTCCGGCCTGCTGGCCGCACCGTTCGTGGTGGCGCTGGTGGTCCTGGGCGGCACGGTCTCGACCCTGGTGCTGGCCGTGACGCTGGCGGCCGTGATCGGCTACTCCGCACCCCGGATCCGGCTGAAGGAACGGCCGGTGCTGGACTCGATGACCTCCTCGACGCACTTCGTGGGCCCGGCCGCCTTCGGCCTGGCCCTGGCCGGCGGGGCGTGGACCCTGACGGCGGTGGCCGCCCTCGGGGCCTTCTTCCTCTGGGGCATGGCCTCGCAGGCTTTCGGCGCCGTGCAGGACGTCACGGCGGACCGCGAGGCCGGCATCGGTTCGATCGCCACGGTGCTGGGCGCGGCGGCCACCGTGCGTGTGGCGATCGGCCTCTACGCGGGGGCGGGCCTCGTCGTGCTGCTGGCCGGCTGGCCCGGGGCGCTCGCCGGACTGCTGGCCGTCCCCTACATCCTCAGCCTGCTGCCCTTCCGCTCGCTCCCGGACGAGGAGTGCGAGGCGGCCAACGCGGGCTGGCG
>DATBUG010000226.1:0-1990 GCA_036516315.1 Citricoccus sp. | reverse complement strand
GCGGCCGCCCCTGGGGGCGGCCGCCGCGGCACGTCAGCGGTCCAGTTCCTGCCGCTTGGAGGAGATCACGCCGGTGTTGAAGCCGGCGAGGTTGAGCCCGCCGTGGAAACGGGCGTGCTCGATCTTCACGCACCGGTCCATGACGATCTCCATCCCGTAGGACTCGGCCAGGTGAGCGGCGTCCTCGTTCCAGATGCCCAGCTGCAACCAGACGGCCTGGGCGCCCACCTGGCGGGCCTCCTCGATGATGTCCGGGGCGTCCGAGGCCTTGCGGAAGACCTCCACCAGGTCCGGGACCTCCGGCAGGTCCTGCAACGAGGCGTAGACCGGCTGGCCGAGGATCGTCTTGCCCTGCTCGGCCAGGATCGGGTTGACGAAGTACACCCGGAAGGTGGTGGAGGACAGCAGGTAGGTGGCCACGAAGTACGACGCGCGGGCGGGCTTGTCCGAGGCGCCGACGATCGCGATGGAGCCGGTGCGGCGCAGCAGCGCCAGGCGCTCCGGTGCCGACGGACCGGTCCAGGTGCGGTCGGGCAGTGCGGTGCTCACTTGACGGCCTCCTTGGCGTTGGCGTTCACGGCGGCCTCCAGGGCCTGGTCCAGGTCCCAGAGGATGTCCTCCACGTCCTCGATGCCCACGGAGATGCGGATCAGGTCCTCCGGGATGCCGCCGGTGACCAGCTGATCGGCGGTCAGCTGCTGGTGCGTGGTCGAGGCCGGGTGAAGCACCAGGGTCTTGGCGTCACCGATGTTGGCCAGGTGGCTGGCCAGCTGCAGGTTCGAGATGAACTCCGCCCCGGCCTCGCGCCCGCCGCGCACGCCGAAGCTGAACACGGACCCCACGCCCAGCGGGAGCAGTTCCTTGCCGCGGGCGTGGTGCGGGTGGGAGGGCAGCCCGGCGTAGTTGACCCAGCTGACGCGTTCGTCGGCCTCCAGCCACTCGGCCACGCGCTGGGCGTTGGCCAGGTGCGCGTCCATGCGCTGGGCCAGCGTCTCGATCCCAATCATCAGTTGCTGGGCCGAGGTCGGTGCCAGCGCCGGGCCGAAGTCCCGCAGCTGCTCCGAGCGAAGTTTCGTCAGGAAGCCGTACTCACCGAAGTTGCCCCACCAGGACACGTCCCCGTAGGAGGGGACCGGCTCGGTCATGGACGGGAACCTGCCGTTGTCCCAGGGGAAGCGCCCGGACTCGACCACGACGCCGCCCAGGGTCGTGCCGTGGCCGCCCAGGAACTTGGTGGCGGAGTGGATGACGATGTCCGCGCCGTGCTCGAACGGACGGATCAGGTACGGCGGGGTCAGCGTGGAGTCCACCACGAGCGGCACGCCCGCCTCGTGGGCCACCCTCGCCAGGCCGGGCAGGTCCACGATGTCCCCGGAGGGGTTGGCGACGACCTCGGTGTACACCGCCTTGGTGTTCGGCTGGATGGCCGCGGCGAAGTCCTCGGCCTCCATCGAGTTCACGAACGTCGTCTCGATCCCGAACCGCCGCAGCGAGACGTCGAGCTGGGTGACGGTGCCGCCGTAGAGCTTGGAGGAGGCCACGATGTGATCGCCGGCCTGGGCCAGCGCCGCGAAGGTGACGAATTCGGCGGCCATGCCGGACGCCGTCGCGACCGCACCGATGCCGCCCTCCAGGGAGGCCATGCGCTCCTCGAAGGCGGCCACGGTCGGGTTGCCGATGCGGGAGTAGATGTTGCCGTACTTCTGCAGCGCGAACAGGTTCGCGGCGTCCTGTGCGGACTCGAAGACGTAGGAGGTGGTCTGGTGGATCGGCACGGCCCGGGACCCGTGCACGGCGTCGGGGACGGCGCCTGCGTGCAGGGCGCGGGTACGGAAGCCGAACTGGTGTTCTGCCACGGGTGTCCTTCCAGCAGGGGAGGGGATCCGCGCGCTCGGCGCGCCGGACCCGTTTCGTTCCATTGTTCCCGACGCCGGCCCGGTCCGGAGAACTACGGGTCGAAAGATGACCCGGGCGCGCATCGCGCTCGGAC
>DATBUG010000225.1:0-4884 GCA_036516315.1 Citricoccus sp. | reverse complement strand
ACCGGTCGTGGGCGAAGTCGGCCGCCCAGTCCACCGCGTCCAGGGCGAGCTGGCGCTGGCCCTCGACGGACATCATCAGGTTCGTCAACGGGTCGTCCCGGTGCCCGTCGCACCCGTGCTGGGTGACCAGCACGTCCGGGGCGAACGCCCGCAACAGCTGCGGGACCACCGCGTGCACGGCCCGCAGGTAGCCCGCGTCCGTGGTTCCGGGCGGCACCGCCACGTTCACGGCCGTCCCCTGCGCGTTCGGACCGCCGACCTCGTTGGCGAAACCGGTTCCCGGGAACAGCGAGATACCGGTCTCGTGCACGGAGATCGTCAGCACCCGGGGATCGTGCCAGAACATCGCCTCCACCCCGTCCCCGTGGTGGGCGTCGAAATCCACGTACGCCACCCGTTCGGCCCCCAAGTCGAGCAGGCGCTGGATCGCCGCGGCGCAGTCGTTGTAGATGCAGAACCCGCTGGCCTGGCCCCGGCCGGCGTGGTGCATCCCGCCCGCGAAGTTCACGGCGTGCCGCACCTGACCCGCAAAGACCGCCTCCGCGGCGGCCACCGAGCCCCCGACGATCCGGGCGGCGGCCTCGTGCAGGTGGGGGAAGACCGGGTTGTCCTCGCTGCCCAGTCCCACGTCCCGGCGGTGCGGCTCCTCCCCCGCGCTCACCGAGCGCACCGCCCGGACGTACTCCGGGTCGTGCACGGAGGCCAGCAGGGCGTCGGAGGCCACCTCGGGACGGATGATGCGCACCCCCGGGCGGTCCAGCAGCCCGAGCGCCGCGGACAGCCGGTGGGTCAGGTCCAGCCGGACCGGCGCCATGGGGTGGGCGCGGCTGAACTCGTACTCCAGCAGTGCCTCGTCCCAGACGACGGCAGAGGGGAGGTGATCACGGGCTGTGCTGGTCATCACTGACAGACTAGGCCGCACGGGCGCCGGAGCGTCCGTCATGACGTGCGTGCCGTCTTCCGGCGACATCCACTGCCCATGGAGGATGATGGGAGACGTGACCCGGCATCTTCCCGTTCCCAGGCCCCGGCGCCGCGCCGGGGCTCGGATCCCGACGCCGTCGTCCGCTCCCCTCGTGCACCACCGGTCCGCGCCCGGGTCCCCGCTGGCCCCCGCGGCCCTCCCCGCCGGCCTGCGGGGGGTCCTCTCCCGGCTGCGCCGGCTGATCTCCACCCTCGCCGGCGCCTCCCCCGCGCGGGCCGCGCTCTCGGCGTTCGCCCTCGTCACCCTGGTGTTCGCGTCGTTGCTGTCCCTGCCTGCCGCCAGCGCGAGCGGGCGCGTCACCCCGATCCACGACGCGCTGTTCGTGGCCACCTCGGCGGTCTCGGTCACGGGGCTGACGCCGGTCAACACGGGGGAACACTGGAGCTTCCTCGGCCAGGTCATCATTCTGGCCGCGATCCAGGTCGGCGGACTGGGCATCCTGTCCATGGCGGCGTTGCTGTCCCTGGCCGTGTCCAAGCGGCTCGGGGTGCGCTCGAAGCTCATCACCCAGGAGGGGATGACCACCGGGCGGATCGGCGAGGTCGGTTCCCTGCTGCGGGTGGTCGTGCTGACCTCGCTGACGCTCGAGGGCATCCTGGCCGCGGTGCTGGTGCCCCGGTTCATGGTGCACACCGGGTCCTGGGCGGAAGGCCTGTGGAACGGGGTCTTCTACGCCGTGTCCTCGTTCAACAACGCCGGGTTCGTGCTGCACGTGGACGGCCTGGAGTCCTTCGTGGGGGACCCGTGGATCATCTGGACCGTCATGGCGGGTGTCTTCGCCGGTGCCCTGGGCTTCCCGGTGGTCATGGTGCTCATGGAGCACCGCTGGCATTACTCCCGGTGGAACCTGCACACCAAGCTCACCGTCAACACCACCCTGGCCCTGCTGCTGGGCGGTGCCGTGCTGATCGGGTTCTTCGAGTGGAACAACGCCCAGACGCTGGGCCAGTTCGGGCCGGCCGGGCGCATCCAGTACGCCCTGTTCACCTCCGTCATGCCCCGGTCCGGCGGGTTCTCCGTGTTCGACATGAACGCGCAGAGTCCCGAGACGCTGCTGCTGACCGACGCGCTGATGTTCGCCGGCGGGGGCTCGGCCTCTACCGCGGGCGGCATCAAGGTCACCACCCTGGCGGTGATGTTCCTGGCCATCGTCGCCGAGGCCCGCGGCGACCGCGAGGTGACGGCGCACGGCCGCACCATCCCGCCGGGGACGCTGCGGGTGGCCATCGCGGTGCTGGCCCTGGGCGCCACCCTCGTGCTGGTGAGCACCATGGCCCTGGTGGCGATCAGCGACGAGTCGCTGCAACGGCCCCTGTTCGAGGCCCTGTCCGCGTTCGCCACCTGCGGGCTGACCACGGGTCTCAGCGAGCAGCTGCCCCCCGCGGGCAAGTACGTGCTCACGGCCCTGATGTTCGCCGGCCGGGTTGGTACGATCACCTTCGCGTCAGCACTGGCCCTGCGCCAGCGGCGCAACCTGTTCCGGTATCCCGAGGAGAGGCCGATCATTGGCTGAGAACCGCCCGGACCCGCATGCCCCGGTGCTGCTGATCGGCCTGGGGCGCTTCGGCGCCGCCGTGGGCGAGCAGCTCGTGGCCCAGGGGCGCGAAGTGATGGCGATCGAACGCGACCCCGCTCTGGTGCAGAAGTGGGCCGGGGTCCTGACGCACGTGGTCGAGGCCGACGCCACGGACCTCGAGGCCCTGCGCCAGCTCGGCGCCCAGGAGTTCGCCACCGCCGTGGTGGGGGTGGGCACCTCGATCGAGTCCTCCGTGCTGATCACCGTGAACCTCGTGGACCTGGGTGTGGACCACATCTGGGTCAAGGCCATCACCCCGGCGCACGGCAAGATCCTGCGCCGGATCGGCGCCCATCACGTGATCTTCCCCGAGCACGACGCCGGCGTGCGCGCCGCCCACCTCGTGGGCGGGCGGATGCTGGACTTCATCGAGTTCGACGACGACTTCGCGATCGTGAAGATGTACCCGCCCACCGAGGCGGTGGGCTTCACCCTGGCCGAGTCCAACATCCGCGCCAAGTACGGGGTGACGATCGTGGGCGTGAAGACCCCCGGCGAGGACTTCACCTACGCGCAGCCGGACACCAAGGTCGGCCCGCGGGACACCCTCATCGTCTCCGGGCACACCGACCTGCTGGAGCGGTTCGCCGCCCGGCCCTAGGCCCCGGCCTCCTGGCTGATCTGGCGCCCGCGCTCGGCGGAGGCGCGCATGCCGTCCGCGATCAGCCGGGCGAGCCCGGCCTCCAGGAAGGAGTTCACGGCCGCCTCAGTGGTGCCGTTCGGGCTGGTCACGGCCCGGCGCAGGGCCTCCGGGTCCACGTCCGGGTCCGCGAGCATGCGCCCGGCGCCGGCCACGGTCGACCGGGCCAGCTCCCGTGCGAGGGCGTCCTCCAGGCCCAGCTCCACTCCCCCGGCGGCCATCAGCTCGGCCAGCAGGAAGGCGTAGGCCGGCCCGGACCCGGAGACGGCGGCCACCGCGTCGATCTGGTCCTCGGCCACCCGGTGCACCGTCCCGGACCCGGCGAACAGCTGCTCCGCGGCCGCCAGGTGCTCCGGGCGCGCGGCCCGGCCACCGGCAATGCCCACGGTGCCCAGGCCCACGGTCAGCGGGGTGTTGGGCATCGACCGCACCACCGGCTGGCCCTCGGGCAGCTGTGCCTCCATGGCCGCGGTGGTGATCCCGGCCGCCACGGAGGCCACCACGGCCTCCGGCGCCAGGGCGCCGGCGATCTCCCGGCACAGGGCCAGGATGTACTTCGGCTTGACCCCCAGGACCACGACGTCGGCCCCGGAGGCGGCGTTGCGGTTCGCCTCCGGGTCCCGCTCGGTGGCGGACACGGCGATCCCGTGGCGTTCCTCCGCGGCGCGGGCGCTGTCCTCCGAGTGGACGGTGGCGCAGAGGTCGGCGGGGTCCGTCCCGGCCGCCAGCATGCCGGCCAGGATGGCCCCGTTCATGTTGCCGAGCCCGAGCAGGGCGATCTTCATGGCGTGCTCCTTGCGGCCGCGCGGGCGACGCCGGCGGCCAGGTGGTTGCGGGCGAATTCCAGGCAGTAGTTCAGCATCTCCTCGCGCTGGCCGGCGTACTTGGCCTTGCGGGTGCCCACCTCCACGCACACGGCACCGTCCCAGCCCTGCTCCCCGAGGAACTCCAGGGCCGCGCCCACCGGCTGGTCGCCGTCCCCGGGCAGCAGGTGCTCGTCCTTGCCGTTGGCGGTGCCGTCGGTGAGGTGGACGTGGCGCAGGCGGTCGCCGAGCACCTCGAAGGCCTCGAGCGAGTCCACCTGGGCGATGGCGGCGTGGGAGAAGTCCCAGGTGATGTGCTCATAGCCCTGCGGGACGGGGTCCCAGTGCGGCAGATACATCTTGGCCTCACGGGCCCCGGCACGCCACGGGTACATGTTCTCCACGCAGATCCGCACCCCGGTGGCGTCCATGATCTCCTCGATCCCGGCGGCGAACCCCGAGGCGTAATTGCCCTGCCAGCGGAACGGGGGGTGGGCCACCACGATCTCGGCGCCGACCTCCCGGGCCAGGTCCGCGCTCTTGGCCAGCTTGTTCCAGGCCGAGCCCCAGACCTGCTGGGTGAACAGCAGCGTGGGGGCGTGGATCGAGTGGATCGGCATCCGGTGCTGGTCCGCGAGCCGGTTCAGCAGCTGGGCGTCCTGGGACCAGGAGTTGTGGGTGACCATCACCTCCACGCCGTCGTAGCCGAGGTCCTCGGCCGTGGCGAACACGTCCTGGGTGCCCAGCGGGAACACCGAGGACGAGGAGAGCGTGACGGGGATGTCCGGCAGGTCGCGGTCCCCGGCGACGGCCGGAGACGCACCGCGCTCCCCCGGCGGCCGCGTGGACTCCAGGGCCGCGGCGAGCCGTCCCGGGCCCA
>DATBUG010000224.1:0-2477 GCA_036516315.1 Citricoccus sp. | reverse complement strand
TGGAGGTTCTCGACCACGAGCACGGTGCAGCCCTCGGAGGCGTCGATGATCTCGAGCATGCTGCGCACGCACTCGGGGACCGAGTCCGGCACGGTGACGCTGCGCTGTCCGGTCAACCCGGTGAGCAGGTGCCGGACCAGGGTCCCGGGGGTGGGGGAGTCCGCCGGGTCCAGCTCGATGACGACCCGGCGCCAGTCGGCCAGCGAGGGCAGGACGGCGTCGACGAGGGGGGTCTTACCCATGCCCGGTGGCCCCTCGATGGCGACCCATTGTGGGGTGCCGGACCGGGCGCGGTCGATGGCGGCGCCCAGCTGGGCCAGTTCGGCCTCGCGGCCCGGGAAGCGGGCGGCATGCGAGGAGGGGTGGAGGAGGGAGTCGGTAGGAGACGGTGAGGGGATCATGGCAGTCCTTGCCTATGGCTACATGAGACGTGCGCCCCGGTGCCGGGGGATGACGGCCTCGGGGGTATGCCGGGACACCGGGGGATGACGGTGGACCGGGGCGGCGGGCGGGGGGACGCCTCGCCGTGGCTTCAGGCTAGTATCGCCCTCACGTCCCGTCCGTGGCGGGGTTCATTCACGCCCCGGCTTGGGGTGTTTTCGAGTACGTCGGGCCTTTTCGTGGGCTCGGTCCAGGCAGATGTCGAGTGCCGGCGAGGTCTTGCGCGTGGACCCCCTGGCGTATCCACCCAGGTGAGAACGCAGATCGTGGGGTGGGGCAGCTCACTGCAACCATCCCGGGCCCGTGACGGTAGTAGAGGCGTAACCGTTGATACGCACCGGAGGTGTCTCTCCCCGACCACGGGAACCACCTCATGTGTCCCCGGCCCACCGCCGGATGCCGGTGCTCGAACCGAGAAGGTGACGCAGCGATGGCCATCCTCAACCTCGCCCTGCGCTCTGCGGCGGACTCGTACCGAGACCGTCCCGCCGTCGGCGCCCCGGTGTCCGCGCCCGGTCGGACGGCCGCGGCGCGGGGTCCGGTCTCCGCCGTCGGGCCGATGTCCCATCCCGCGGCCCGCCCGGTGCCACCCGACGCCGGCGCCCCGCGTCCGCTCCCCAGCACCCTGGGTGCCCCCGCCCCGGTGGAGGCGGGGGAGGAGTGGCGCCTGTACGCCGAGTGCGGCCCCGGGAACACCGACCTGTTCTACTCCAAGGACCCCGTGGAGAAGCGGGCGGCCCTGGCGATCTGCCACGACTGTCCGGTCCGGCGTGACTGCCTGGCCGAGGCCATGGAGCAGGAGACGGGGGTGGACCTGCACGGCCGGTACGGCATCCGCGGCGGGATGACCCCGGTGCAGCGCCGGGAGCTGGCCCGGTCGATCAACCCGGGCCCGGCCCGCCGCCGCCGGAACACCCCGACGGCGGCCGGCTGAGGGTCGCGGCCTACGGCCGGTCCAGGTTCTGCACCCGGAGCATGCCGCGGGCGAGCACCTTGCCGGAGGCCTCGTCCGAGATGACGACCTGCCACAGCTGCTGGCTCCGGCCCTGGTGCAGGGCCGTGGCCGCCACCACGGCCCGGCCCCCGGTGCTGGCCCGCAGGAAGTCCGTGGCGTTGTGCACGCCGACGGCGATCTGGCCGCCATCGGCGACCGCCGCGTTGGCCCCGGCGCCGCCGGCGATCTCCACGATGGTGGCGTAGACGCCACCGTGCACCACACCCTGGTCGGTGTGGTGCTCGGGGCCGAAGTCCGCGTGGCCCAACACCCGCGCGGCCGAGACCTCATCGGCGACGAACCCGGAGGCGCGGACGAAGGCGCTGGGCGTTGACTGCGGACGGAACGGGGTGCTCATGGGGCGGTCCTCGCGGTGGCCGGTGCGGTGGTCCACCCCATCATCTCAATGGTGGCGCAGTGGCTTCGTGCTCGTCTCGGCGGCCAGGGCCACGGCCACGAAGGAGACGGCGGCGGCGGCCATCAGGTACCAGCCCGGGGCCAGGTCGCTGCCGGAGGTGGCGATCAGCCAGGTCGCCACCAGCGGTGCCGTGCCGCCGAAGACCGCGTTGGACAGGTTGAAGCTGACCGCGAAGCCCGAGTAGCGGACCTTCGTGGGGAACATCTCCGCCAGGAAGCTCGGCAGGGTGCCGTCGTTGAGCGTCAGCAGGGCGCCGAGCAGGATCTGCACGAGCAGGATCACCAGGAAGCTGCCGGTGCCCAGGGCGGCGAAGGCCGGGATGGTCAGCACGATGAACAGGACGGACGCGCTGATCAGCACCTTCTTGCGCCCGAACCGGTCCGAGAGCATGCCGGTGAGGAAGATGAAGCCGATGTACGTCAGCAGCGCCACGGTGGTGGCGATGTAGGACAGGGTCTCGTTGAGCCCGATCTCCTGGGAGAGGTACGTGGGCATGTAGCTGAGGATGACGTAGAAGCCCACGGCATTGAGCAGCACGGCACCGCTGGCCATCAGCAGGGCCCGCCAGTGCTGGGTGAACAAATTGCTCACCGGGGCCTTGACGGCCTGGTCCTCCTCAGCGAG
>DATBUG010000223.1:0-25763 GCA_036516315.1 Citricoccus sp. | reverse complement strand
AGCGTGGGGGTCGTCGCCGTGCGCCTTCCCGACGACGGCCCGCGGCCCGAAGTGCGTGACTCCAAGGCGTTGAGCCCCGCCCGCCGCCAGGCGCTCGTGCCGCAGGTGCACGCCTGGGGTGCGGCGGCCGCCGTCGGGCACGCGGACCCGGGGGAGATCGACCGCTACGGGATCTCCGCCGCGCTCGCCCTGGCCGGGCGCCGCGCCTGGCACCGGGTGGTCGAGAGTCTCGGCACCGCACCCGAGGTGCTCGTGCTCGACGGCCGGGACGACTTCCTGGTCCGGGCCCCGGCCGAGGCCTGCGTGGCCCTGTGCGCCGGGCCCGGCCGGGTGCACCTGGAGGTCAAGGCCGACGCCACCTGCGCCACCGTGGCTGCCGCCTCCATCCTGGCCAAGGTCGAACGGGACGCGCTGATGGTGCGCCTGGCCGAGGACCATCCCGCCTACGGGTGGGACGGCAACAAGGGTTACGCGGCCGCCGGGCACCGCCGGGCCCTGGCCGAATACGGCCCCAGCCCGCACCACCGGCTGAGCTGGCGGTTGCTGCCGGCTGAGCCACCGGGCGAACAGCCCGTCCTGTCATGGGCGGACCCCGGCCAGGGGGCAGGGGCAGAATGGACGGCATGAGCGGCGACGAACTCGAGAACTACGAGGCCGAGATGGAGCTGCAGCTCTACCGCGAGTACCGGGACGTGGTCAGCCTGTTCCGGTACGTGGTGGAGACCGAACGGCGCTTCTACCTGGCCAACGCCGTCGACCTGACGGCACGCACCGAGGGCGGCGAGGTCTTCTTCGAGATCCTCATGGAGGACGCCTGGGTCTGGGACATCTACCGCACCGCCCGGTTCGTCAAGCGCGTGCGCGTCCTGAGCTTCAAGGACGTCAACGTCGAGGAGCTCCCGCAGCGCGACGACCTCCAGGTGCCCCCGGACGGCCCCGCCCTCGGCTGAGCGCTCCGGCGTCTGCTCCACACCCGCCGCCCCCGGGCGGGGCGTCCACACGGCGGTGATCCCGCACCCCGCCACCTGACCGGTCCCGGCAGGCTGGCCGTGGAGGTGCAGCAATGGAACGAACCGCAGCGGACCGCACGGGTCCGCGGGCCTCGACGGCCCACACCGCGCTGGGGCGATTCGGCGAGGACGTGGCCGCCCGCTGGCTCGAGGACCAGGGTTACCAGGTGGTCGACCGCAACTGGCGCGGAGCCGGAGGCGAACTGGACCTGGTGGCCGTCCACCAGGGCTGGTGGGTGGCCGTGGAGGTCAAGACCCGCCGGGGGACGGGGTACGGGCACCCCTTCGAGGCGATCAACCCCCGCAAGCTCCGGCGCCTGCACCGGCTCGCCCACCAGTGGGCCGCCGCCCACCCCGAGGCCGGACGGTTGGCCGGCTGGCGCGTGGACGCGGTCTCGGTCCTGCTGCCGTCTGGGGGCGGACTGTACCTGGACCTGCTCCAGGACGTCCGGCCGTGAGCGGGGCACCGGTGATGGGCCGGACGCTCGCGGTGGCGCTGACCGGCATGCACGGACACCTCGTGGAGGTCGAGGCGGACATCGGCCAGACACTGCCCGGATTCGTCCTGCTGGGGTTGCCGGACCAGTCGTTGCAGGAGAGCCGCGACAGGATCAAGGCCGCGGCCCGGAACTCCGGGCTGCCGCTGACCCGCCGGCACCTCACGGTCAACCTGGTGCCGGCGGCCCTGCACAAACGCGGCCCGGGGTTCGACCTGGCGATCGTCATGGCCTCCTACGCCGCCGACGGGCAGGTCCGCGGCGTCGAACGGGCCGTGTTCCTGGCCGAACTCGGACTGGACGGCCGGCTGCGCCACGCACCCGGCATCCTGCCGAGCGTCATGGCCGCCGTGGACGCCGGGCATCCCGAGGTCGTGGTGGCGGAGGAGTCCGTGGCGGAGGCGCGCCTGGTGCCCGGGGCGCTCGTCCGGGGTTTCCGGACGCTGCACGAGGTCATCCGCGCCTTCGGCGGCGCGCCGGAGGACCCGCCGCTGGCCCCCGGCATCGCGGACGCGCCGGCCCGCGGACCGGACGAGCCGGTCCGCACGGTGGCCCAGGAGACGCCCCCACCGGATCTCGCCGAGGTCTCGGGGCAGTCCGAGGCTCGATTCGCCCTGGAGGTGGCCGCCGCGGGTGGCCACCACCTGTTCCTCGAGGGCAGCCCGGGGGCCGGCAAGACGATGCTGGCCGAGCGGTTGCCGGGCATCCTCCCACCGCTGGAGGACCGCACCGCGCTCGAGGCCACGGCGGTGCGCTCGCTGTCCGGTGGTCCCGGGGACGTGGGAGGGCTCGTCCGGCGGGCCCCGTTCCAGGCTCCACACCACTCGGCGTCCATGGCCGCGCTCGTGGGCGGCGGATCGGGGGTGGCGCGCCCCGGGGCCGCCTCGCTCGCCCACGGCGGGGTGCTCTTCCTGGACGAGGCGCCCGAGTTCGATCGCCGTGTCCTCGACGCCCTGCGGCAGCCGTTGGAGTCGGGGACGGTCACCCTGCACCGCTCCGGCGGGACGGTCCGGTACCCCGCCCGGTTCCAGCTCGTGCTCGCCGCGAACCCCTGCCCCTGCGGTTGGGGCACCGGCCGTGGCAGCAGGTGCCGGTGCACGTCCCTGCAGCGCCGGCGGTACGCCGGGCGGCTTTCCGGGCCGTTGCTGGACCGGGTGGACATCCAAGTCGCGGTGCCCGCCGTGGACGCCTCAGCGCTGACCTCGGGTCCACCGGGGGAGGACTCCGCCGCCGTCCGCGACCGGGTCCTGGCGGCCGTGGCGCGCCAGGGGCACCGGTTGGCACCGTGGGGGTTGCACCGGAACGCGCACGTGCCGGCCACCCTCGTGCGGGACGGACCCCTCGCCGTGGAGCGGCGGGCCCGCGCCGCGGCGGACGAGGCCCTGGACCGGGCCGAGCTCACGGCCCGGGGCCATGCCCGGGTGATGCGCCTGGCCTGGACGGTGGCCGACCTCCGCGGAGCGGACCGGCCGGAGGCCGCTGACGTGGACACGGCCCTGTACCTGCGCCGCCGCACGGAGGGGGAGGAGTCCCCGTGAACGCCGCGGACTCCCCGCACGCGGAGCGGATCGCCCGCGCGGCCCTGACGCGCCTGGTGGAACCGGGCGACGCCCTCGGCGCCGCCCTGGTGCGCACCTGGGGCGCTGTAAGGACCGTCCGGGTGATGACGGGGCGGGAGGAACCCACCGCGGACGAGCGCCAGGAGCTGTCCCTGGGCCTGCGGGCCGCCGGCACGCCCCTGACGACCACGGCCTGGCGGCGCGGGCTGGAGCGCTGGCGAGCCAGGACCCCGACCCTCGCCCCGGAACGCGACCTCGAGACCATGCACCGCCTCGGGGGCGGCCTGCTGATGCCCGGAGACACGGGGTGGCCGGCAGCCGTCGAGGACCTCGGCCCGGCCGCGCCACTGGCCCTGTGGTACCGCGGGGCCGGGACCATGCCCCGGTCGCAGCAGACCCTGGCGATCGTCGGCAGCCGCGAGGCCAGTGCCTACGGACGCACGGTGACCCGCACCCTGTCCGGCGGCGTCGCGCGCCACGGCACCACGGTCCTCTCCGGCGGCGCCTACGGCATCGACGCCCTCGCGCACCGGAGCGCACTGGGCACGGGTACCGGCCAGCCGGTCACCGCTGCGGTCCTGGCCGGAGGACTCGACCGCTTCTACCCGGCGGGCAACGAGGACCTGTTGCGGGAGGTCGCCCGGCAGGGTCTGCTGCTCTCCGAGATGTCCCCGGGCACCAGTCCGACCCGCCACCGGTTCCTGCAGCGCAACCGCCTCATCGCCGCGCTGGCCGGAGCCGTCCTGGTGGTGGAGGCCCGTTGGCGTTCCGGGGCCCAGAACACGGCGGGCCACGCACTGGGCCTGGGCCGCGACCTGGGGGTGGTCCCCGGCCCGGTCACCTCCGCCACCTCGGCCGGCTGCCACCGGCTCCTGCGGGAGTCCCCGGCCGTGGTCGTCACCTGCGCCGAGGAGGCCCTGGAGTTGCTGCCGGGTGCACCACCCACAGCCGCCACCGGAGGGACGCAATGCCCGGAGGCGGGGGAGGAGCCGCCCCGGCCGCACGACCACCTCACGGTCGAGGAGTTGCTCGTCTACGAGGCACTGCCCCTGCGCAGCGCCACCGCGGTGGACCGGTTGTGTGCCGTAGCCGGGCTGGGGCCCGGCACCGTCATGGGCGTGCTGCAGAGGCTGAAGCGGCAGGGCCTGGCCGAGCAGCGCGCCGACGGGTGGCGGCGCCCGGCCGCCGTACCCGGGTGACCCTCCGCGTCAGTCCGCGGCAACGGTGGCAGAGTGGTGTCCATGTGCACCACCGTCGACTCCGCCGGACGAAACCGGACGCCCGTGGATCGCCCCGGCGCGTCTGCCGGGCCGGTGCCGTCCGCGTCCCGTCAGGCGCAGCCCGCAGGCACGTCCGCGGTGGCGGGGGCCTCGGCGGCGCGCCTGTCACGGCGGGACCGTGAGTGGGTGGAGCAGTTCGTCCAGTACCTCGCCCATGAACGGAACCGCTCGCCCCAGACCGTCCGTGCCTACGTGGCCGACCTCGAGGGGCTGGTCCGGGACATCGCCGCGCACGCGCGGGTTGAGGTCCGGGACGGGACCCTGCCGGACGTCCTGGGCGGGATCGACCTGGCCGACCTGCGGGCCTGGCTGGGACGGCTCTCGGCCCGGGGGCGCTCGCGTTCCACGCTGGCGCGCAAGAGCGCCGCCGTACGGGTCTTCATGGCCTGGGCCGTGCGGGAGGGGCACCGGGAGCAGGACCCGTCGCTGCGGCTGTCCTCCCCCAAGCGCGCCTCGAGCCTGCCGGACGCCCTGAGCGCCGACCAGGCCGGCCGGCTCCTGTCCGCGGCGGGCGGAGCCACCGATGCCGTGGTGGCTGGGCCGGGCCACCCCCGGACCGCACACCCGTCCGACGGCGCGCCGGACGGGACACCGGAGGACCCGTCGGACGCGACACCGGAGGACCCGTCGGGCCGGGCCGTGGCACTCCGGGACGCCGCCGTCCTCGAGCTGCTCTACGCCACGGGGCTGCGCGTGGCCGAACTGTCCGGCCTGGACCGCGCGGACGTCGACCACGGGCGGCGGACGCTGCGGGTCACGGGCAAGGGCAACAAGCAGCGCACCGTCCCCTTCGGCGTCCCGGCGGCCACCGCCCTGGACCGCTGGCTGGCCGAGGGACGCCCGCAGCTCGCGGCAGCCGGGACCCGTGCCGGTGATGCGCTCTTCCTGGGCGTGCGCGGAGGACGCCTGGGGGTGCGGCAGATCCGGACCGTGGTGAACGAGGCCCTGGCCGGCCTGGGGGACACCGCGGCCAGCGGTCCGCACGTCCTGCGGCACACCGCGGCCACGCACCTGCTCGACGGGGGAGCGGATCTGCGCAGCGTGCAGGAGCTGCTCGGCCACTCCTCGCTGCAGACCACCCAGCTGTACACTCACGTCTCGGTCGAACGGCTGCGCGAAGGATACCGCCGCGCCCATCCCCGGGCGTGACGGGCGCGCGGGGGACACGCCGTGGTCCGTGACACGGCGCGATGTTGGCCGCCGCACAGATCGTGGTGCACAATGGTCCCCAGAAGCACAGGGGTGCTGTTCACGCAGCTGACCTCGGACGGCTCGTCCAGAACTGAACACCGAGAGGACATTCGGCGCTGGCCGCCGCCTCCCGGAGCCGGACCGGGCTCCGACCGCTGTGGGGTCGTTGGGGAAGACGTACCGCACAGCACTGGGAGGAACGTATGTCTGAAACCATGGTCCGTGGTGTCTTGTACATCCACTCGGCCCCTGCCGCACTGTGCCCGCACATCGAGTGGGCCGTGGGGGCGGTCCTCGGCGCCCAGGAACGGCTCGAATGGACGGCCCAGCCGGCCGCCCAGGGCGCCTACCGCACCGAACTGATCTGGACCGCGTCCCAGGGCAGCGGCGCCCGCCTCGCCTCGGCCCTGCGCGGTTGGGCCCACCTGCGCTACGAGATCACCGAGGAAGCCTCGCCGGGCTCTGACGGCAGCCGGTGGTCGCACACCCCGGAACTCGGCATCTTCCACGCCACCACGGACGTCGCGGGGAACATCATGGTCTCCGAGGACCGCATCCGCTACGCCTACGAACAGGCCAACGGGGACCCGTCGGCGGTCTTCCACGAGCTCAGCCTGGCCCTCGGTGAGGCGTGGGACGAGGAGCTCGAGCCGTTCCGCCAGGCCGCCGAGGGTGCTCCGGTGCGCTGGCTGCACCAGGTCGGCTGACCCCTCCAGGGTCTCTGCCCACATACCGCGCCCCCGCGCGCCGGTCCACGGATCGCGCCCAGACAACGGTTCCTCCCCCCACCACGGCACAGCCCGCCAGGATCTCCTGGCGGGCTGTGCCGTGTGCTGCGCCGGGGGCCGGCGCGTTGGCGTGTGTGGGTCAGACGCTGCGGAACACGGACACCGCGTTGTGGCCGCCGAACCCGAAGGAGTTGCTCACCGCGACGCGCTGCCCCTCGGGCAGCTCGCGCGGCGCGCCGGACACCACGTCCAGGGGGATCTCCGGGTCCTGGTTCTCCAGGTTGATGGTGACGGGCGCCTGGCCGTGGTGGACCGCCAGCACCGAGAGCACTGCCTCGATGGCACCGGAGGCGCCGAGCAGGTGCCCCGTCTGGCTCTTGGTGGCCGAGACGGCCACGTCGTCCAGGTGGCCGGCGAACACCGACTTCATCGCCAGGTACTCCGGCCGGTCGCCGACCGGGGTGGAGGTGGCGTGGGCGTTGACGTGGCTCACGTCCTCCGGCGAGGCGCCGGCGGACTCCAGGGCCGCGCGCAGTGCCCGGGCGGCGCCCAGTCCCTCGGCTTCGGGGGCGGTGATGTGGTAGGAGTCCGACGTCACGGCCGAGCCGGCCAGTTCGGCATAGATCCGGGCCCCGCGGGCCCGGGCGTGCTCCTCGGACTCGATGACGAGGGCGCCGGCGCCCTCGCCGAGCACGAAGCCGTCACGGTCGCTGTCATAGGGCCGGGAGGCCCGCTCGGGCTCGTCGTTGCGCCGGGAGAGCGCCTGCATCGAGGCGAACGCGGCGATCGGCAAGGGGTGGATGGCCGCCTCGGTGCCGCCGCAGAGGACGACGTCGGCCTGGCCGCTGCGGATCAGCTCGAGGGCGAGGTCCATGGCCTCGGTACCGGAGGCGCAGGCCGAGACCGGCGTGCGGGCACCGGCCCGGGCGCCCAGGTCCAGGCTGATCGCGGCGGCGGGGCCGTTGGGCATGAGCATGGGGACGGTCATCGGCAGCACGCGCCGGGGCCCCTTGTTGCGCAGCGTGTCCCAACCGTCCAGGAGGGTCCACACGCCGCCGATGCCCGTGCCGAATGAGACCGCGAAGCGGTCGGAGTCCACGGTCCCCTCACCGGCGAGGCCGGCGTCGGCCCACGCCTCCCGCGCGGCGACGACGCCGTACTGGGTGGTGGGGTCCATCCGCTTCATCTCGACCTTGCTCAGCGAGTCCGCCACCGGCGAGCTCAGCTGGGCAGCGAAGGTCACCGGCAGCTCGTACTCGGCGACCCAGTCCTGTTCGAGCGGACGGGCTCCGGACGTGCCGGCCAGGGCGTTGCGCCACAGGGTGGGCACGTCACCGCCGATCGGTGTCGTGGCACCGAGCCCGGTGATCACGGCTGTGCGGTTCATGTATCTGCCTTCGGTCTTCCGGATCGGTGGATCCGGGAATGGGTGAGGGGCCGGCTGGATCGCAGGCGGCCGGGGAGTACTGCTCGTGACGGCCGGCCAGGGGGCCGTCCCGGACGGGACGGGACCCCCTGGCCGCGGCCGGCCGCGGTCAGGCCTGGGCGTTGGCGATGAACTCGACGGCGTCGTTCACGGTCTTGAGGTTCTTGACTTCCTCGTCCGGGATCTTCACGTCGAACTTCTCCTCCGCGTTGACCACGATGGTCATCATGGAGATCGAGTCGATGTCCAGGTCGTCGGTGAAGGACTTGTCCAGCTGGACCTCTTCGGTCTCCAGGCCGGTCTCCTCGTTGACGATCTCGGCCAGTCCAGCGAGGATCGCATCCTTGTCAGCCATGTCGGCTCCTTTCGGGACGTGTTCGTCCGGTGTGGTGTTCATCGGGGTGTTCGGGATACTCCGTCGCCCGGCGGACGAGGAGGTCTGAGGGGCGGTCCGGCTCAGGGGAGGCGGACCACCTGGGCGCCGTAGACGAGGCCGGCGCCGAAGCCGATCTGCAGGGCGAGGCCGCCGCTGAGGGAGGGGTCCTCCTGCAGGACGCGGTGCATGGCCAGCGGGATCGAGGCGGCCGAGGTGTTGCCGGTCTCCTTGATGTCGCGGCCAATCGTGACGGTGTCCGGGACCTTCAGCTGCTTGGCCAGCTCGTCGATGATCCGCTCGTTGGCCTGGTGGGGCAGGAACGCGGCCAGGTCCGAGGCGCTGATGCCGGCCTTGTCCAGGGCCTCCTGGGCCACCTTGGCCATGGACCACACGGCCCAGCGGAAGACGCTGGGACCGTCCTGGCGCAGCGTCGGCCACAGCTTGTTCTCCGGGTCGGTCAGCGCCGCGGTGTCCCCGCCGGTGCGGGCGGTCTCGGCCGCGTCGCGCAGGTCCAGCATGGACCGGGTCATGCTGACGGTGTCCCAGCGCTCCCCGTCCGAGCCCCAGACGCTCGGGGCGATGCCGGGCGTCTCGGACGCCCCGACCACCACGGCGCCGGCGCCGTCGCCGAGGATGAAGGAGATCGAACGGTCCTCGGCGTCGATGTAGTCGGAGAGCTTCTCCGCGCCGACCACCACGACGTTGCGGGCCATCCCGGAGCGCACCAGCGCGTCGGCCTGTGCCACGCCGTAGCAGTACCCGGCGCAGGCGGCCGAGACGTCGAACGCGGGGGCGGGCGTGGCTCCCAGGCGGTGGGCCAGCGCGGCCGCGGCCGACGGCGTGGCGTAGGGCGAGGTCACGGTGGCGACGATGACCGCGTCGATGTCCTGGCCCGCCAGCCCGGCCTTCTCCAGGGCCTCCTGGGCGGCCTCGGTGGTCAGGTCCAGCAGCGAGGTGTCCCGGTCGGCGCGGCGCCGGGTGACGATGCCGGTGCGCTTCTGGATCCACTCGTCCGAGGAATTGATGGGCCCGGCGATGTCGTCGTTGGTGACGACGAGGTTGCCGCGGGCGGCGCCGACGGAGAGGATGCGGCTGCCGGCGACCGGCGCGTACTGGTTCAGGGTGGGGGTGGTCATGGGATCCTCGGCGATCTACTGGAGGTCTGGTCGGTCAGCGCGGGCCGCAGCCGGCGTCACTGCCCGGTGGCGGGGGTGGCCGCGCCGGCGTGCTCGGCGATGAAGGCGCGGGCGGCGTCGAGGTCGTCCGGGGACTTCACGGCCAGGGTGGGCGTGCCCTTCAGGGCTCGCTTGGCCAGCCCCGTCAGGGTACCGCCCGGCAGCAGCTCCAGGATGCCGGTGACGCCGGCGCCCTGCAGCGACTGCATGCACAGGTCCCAGCGCACGGGGCGGGTCACCTGGTCCACGAGGCGGTCCACCACCTCGCGGCCGGTGTCCACGGCGGCGCCGTCGCGGTTGGACAGCAGGGTCACGGCGGGGTCGGCCGGGGAGAGGCCGTCTGCGTACGCCTTCAGGTCCGGCACGGCCGGGGCCATGTACGGGGTGTGGAACGCCCCGGCTACCTTGAGCGGGATGACGCGGGCCTTGGCCGGCGGGTCCCCGGCGAGGGCCGCCAGGGCCGGCTGGGACCCGGCGGCGACCGTCTGGCCGCCACCGTTGGCATTGGCCGCCACGAGGCCGTGGGACTCGAGGGCGGAGAGGACCTCGTCCGGGTCCCCGCCCAGCACGGCGGACATGCCGGTGGGCTCGGCGGCCGCGGCGGCCGCCATGCCGGTGGCACGGATGCGGACGAACTCGAGCGCCTCGGCGGCGGGCAGGACCCCGGCCAGGGCGGCGGCCGTGATCTCCCCGACGGAGTGACCGGCGGCCGCCCATCCCGCGGCGGGCAGCTCCCCGACGCCCAGGGCGCGGGCGGAGAGCAGCCCGGCGGCCACGATGAGCGGCTGGGCGACGGCCGTGTCCTTGATCGTCTCCTCGTCCGAGACGGTGCCGTGGCCCGTCAGGTCGACACCGGTGGCGGTGGACCAGTCCTGCAGCAGGGCGGACATCCCGTCCAGTTCCAGCCAGGGCGTGAGGAAGCCCGGCGTCTGGGAGCCCTGTCCCGGGCACACGATTGCAAGCATGCCCTTAACTGTGTCAAAGCGGTGCCCCCCGGCCGGGGCGGTCGCAGCACCAAGCTCTCGTCCCGGTTTTGGAGGAAACCTACAAATTCAGCCGCGGCTCTCCGGTGCCGCGACCCCCGTGGGAGGATGCCGCGCGCGTCCGGCGTCCGGCGGATATGGGTCGGCCGCCAGTCGGAGGTCAGTCGGACGGCGGCGGGTAGAGTCGCCCGACGGCCAGCGCGGTCTGCAGCACGTAGGCGTCCCGGGGGATGAGCGGATCCCACCCGGTGATCTCGCTGACCCGGCGCAGCCGGTAACGCACCGTGTTGGCGTGGATGAAGAGTTCGCGGGCCGTGCCCTCGAGGGAATGGCCCAGCTCGCAATAGGTGTCCACGGTCTCCAGCAGCGAGTTGCCGGCGGCCTGCAGCGGTGCGTGGACGCGCTGCACCAGCGTCTCGACGGCGGTCTGGTCCCCGTGCAGCGCCCGCTCGGGCAACAGGTCCTGGGCGTGCACGGGGCGGCCGGCGCGCGGCCAGGCGGGTGCCGCCGCGAGCCCGGCGAGGGCCTCCCGGCCGCTGCGGTGCGCCTCGACGAGGGACTCCGTCACCGGGCCGTACACCACCGGGCCCTCGCCGAACCACGGGCTCAGCGCGGTGGCCGCCTGCGTGGGATCGGCGACCCCGCCCAGGACCAGCACGAGCCGTTCGGACTGCACGCCCACGAGGATGTCGAACCCGGCCCGCGCGGCCGTGCGCCGGACCCCGGACAGGCGGGTGGGCACCTCGGCCTCGGGCGTGCGGCCGGCCATCACCATCACGGACGTGCCGCCCTGCCAGCCGGCCGCGGCGGCCCGGGAGAGGATCTCGTCCTGTCCCTCGCCGCGTAGCACGGCGTCCAGCAGCACGGCCTCGTTGCGGCTGTCCCAGGCGCCGCGGGTCTCCGCCGCCCGCGCGTACACGTCCGCCAGGGCGAACGCGATCTCGCGGGAGTACCGCAGGACGGCCTCGCGCACGAGCGTCTGGTCCCGGTCTTGCACGATCCCCGGCACCTGGGCCTCGACGACGTCCACCACGGTGCGGATCAGCTGCAGGGCCCGCTGCAGGCTGATGGAGCGGGTCAGCTCGGTGGGCGCCCCGCCGAAGACCTCCCCGAGCACGGTGGTCATCGTGGTGGCGGGCCGTTCGAACCAGGACAGGAAGCCGGTCAGACCCCGCTGGGCGATCAGTCCGAGGGAGGACCGCTCGTCCGGGGTGAGCTGGCGGTACCACGGCAGCGTGGTGTCCAGGCGTTGCAGCGTGGCGGTGTTGAGCACCCCCAGGTGGGCCCGCAGCCGGCGCAGGGATTCGGCGGAGACCTTGCGGGGCGGCGGGGTGGTGCGTGCCTCGGACATGCTGACGAGCATAGGGGGCCGCGGTCCCCGCCGCCTCCGCGTGACCGGTGGGTCCTTGTGGGATCCCCACAACGACGCCGGCCGGCGAGGCGCGCTGTGCACCTCGCCGGCCGGCGTCGGGCGGGGGATCCCCGGGGGTCAGGCGTCCCCGCCGGCGGTGCCGGTGGTCCCCTCGTTGACGCTGTCCAGACGGTACTTCTGGAACGCCTTGGCGGCGGTGCCCGCCTCGACCGCGCCGGAGCGCTCGAGCATCTGCAGGGCCTTGACGACCATCGAGTGCGAGTCGATCAGGAAGTACCGGCGGGCCGCGGCACGGGTGTCCGAGAACCCGAACTCGTCCGCCCCGAGGGTGGCGAAGTCATTCGGGACGAACGGACGGATCTGGTCCACCACCAGGGTGGCGTAGTCGGTGGTGGCCACCACGGGGCCCTCCGCGTCCTCCAGGGCCCGGGTGATGTAGGGCACCGGCGCCTCGGCCTCCGGGTCCTCCAGGGCGGCACGCTCGGCCGCTGCGGCGTCCCGGCGCAGCTCGTTCCAGCTGGTCACGGACCACACGTCGGCAGAGACGTTCCAGTCCTCGGCCAGCAGCTTCTGCGCCTCGACGGCCCACGGCACGGACACGCCGGACCCCATCAGCTGGACCTTGGGGCCCTCGCCCTGGCCGGCGCTGAAGCGGTAGAGGCCCTTGAGCAGCCCCTCGACGTCGAGGTCCTCCGGCTCGTCCGGGTGGACGATCGGCTCGTTGTAGACGGTGAGGTAGTAGAGCACGTTGCGGACGTCGTCGCCACGGTCGTGGTCGCCGTACATGTCCTCGAGGCCCTGGCGCACGATGTGAGCGATCTCGTAGGAGAACGCCGGGTCATAGTGCTTCACCGCGGGATTGGTCCCGGCCAGGATCGGGGAGTGCCCGTCCATGTGCTGGGTGCCCTCACCGGCCAGGGTGGTGCGTCCGGCCGTGGCACCGATGACGAAGCCGCGGGCCAGCTGGTCGCCGGCGGCCCAGAAGGCGTCGCCGGTGCGCTGGAAGCCGAACATCGAGTAGAAGATGTACACCGGGATCATCAGCTCGCCGTGCGTGGCGTACGAGGTGCCCGCCGCGGTCAGCGCCGAGGTGGCGCCGGCCTCGTTGATGCCCACGTGGTACAGCTGGCCCTCGGGGGACTCCTTGTAGGACAGGAACAGGTCCCGGTCCACGGAGAGGTAGTTCTGCCCCTTGGGGTTGTAGATCTTCGCCGTGGGGAAGAACGAGTCCATGCCGAAGGTCCGGGCCTCGTCCGGGATGATCGGCACGATGCGTTTGCCGATGTTCTTGTCCCGCATCAGGTCCTTGAGCAGCCGCACGAAGGCCATCGTGGTGGCCGCCTGCTGCTTGCCGGTGCCCTTGCGCGCGTGCTTGTACGCCGACTCCGGCGGCATGGCCAGCTGGCTGTACTTCTCCCGGCGCTCCGGCAGGAAGCCGCCGAGGGCCTTGCGCCGCTCCATCATGTACTTGATCTCCGGGGAGTCCGGTCCCGGATGGTAGTACGGCACGTTGTACGGATCGGCCTCGATCTGCTCGTCGGAGATCGGGATGCGGTGGCGGTCGCGGAACGCCTTGATGTCGTCCACGGTCAGCTTCTTCATCTGGTGGGTCGCGTTGCGTCCCTCGAAGCTGGTGCCCAGGCCGTAGCCCTTGATCGTCTGGGCCAGGATCACGGTCGGCTTGCCCGTGTACTCCATGGCGGCCTTGTAGGCGGCGTAGACCTTGAAGTAGTCGTGGCCACCGCGCTTGAGGCCCCAGATCTCCTCGTCGGACATGTCCGCGACCATCTCCTTGGTCACCGAGGAACGGCCGAAGAAGTGCTCGCGCACGAAGCCGCCGGACTCCGCCTTGTAGGTCTGGTAGTCGCCGTCGAGGGTCTCGTTCATGATGCGGACGAGCTCGCCCTCGTCGTCCTTCTCCAGCAGGGTGTCCCACTCGCGGCCCCACAGGACCTTGATGACGTTCCAGCCGGCGCCGCGGAAGTAGGCCTCGAGCTCCTGGATGATCTTGCCGTTGCCGCGCACCGGCCCGTCCAGGCGCTGCAGGTTGCAGTTGATGACGAAGGTCAGGTTGTCCAGCTTGTCGTTGGCCGCGATGTGCAGCGCGCCGCGCGACTCGGGCTCGTCCATCTCACCGTCACCGAGGAAGGCCCAGACGTGCTGCTGGGAGGTGTCCTTGATGCCGCGGTTGTGCAGGTAGCGGTTGAACTGGGCCTGGTGGATCGCGTTGATCGGACCCAGCCCCATGGACACGGTGGGGAACTGCCAGAACTCCGGCAGCATGCGCGGGTGCGGGTAGGACGGCAGTCCGTGGGGCGCGGCGGACTTCTCCTGGCGGAACCCGTCGAGCTCCTCCTCCGTGAGCCGGCCCTCGAGGTAGGCCCGGGCGTAGTTGCCGGGGGAGGAATGGCCCTGGAAGAAGATCTGGTCCCCGCCACCGGGGTGGTCCGGACCGCGGAAGAAGTGGTTCAGGCCCACTTCGTAGAGGGTGGCCTGGCCCGCGTAGGAGGAGATGTGGCCGCCGACCTCGACGCCCTTGCGCTGGGCACGCTGGACGATCATCGCGGCGTTCCAGCGCAGGATGTTCCGGTACCGGCGCTCGAGCTCCTCGTCCCCGGGGTACTCCGGCTCCTGGTCCACCGGGATGGTGTTCACATAGTCCGTGGTGGTGACCATGGGCACCCCGACGGACTTGGTCCCGGCACGCTGGAGCAGCATGCGCATGATGTACTCGGCGCGCTCGGTCCCGCGCTCGTCGACCAGCCCGTCGAAGGACTCGATCCACTCGGCGGTCTCCTGGGGATCCTTGTCCGGCATCTGGCTGGTCAAGCCACTACGGATGTGGGAGCTCTCTTCAGCTGCGCTCACGGCAACCTCTCTGTCGGCGGATGATGTCCGCAGGTTGTGGGCCCGGACCCGTCCGGGGTCAGCCGTCCGGGTGATGTCGGACCGGCCCATTGCTTCCACGTCCGACTGTATAGCCTGCGGTGCCTGTGATGCAGTCCACTACGCGGACATGGCCGGGGGGTAAGGTGCGCAGTAATCTGGACGGGATGATGCCCGTCTGGTCATCACGAACACTGCAAGGAGAGATGTGAACCAGCCAGACTCCGCCCCCGCCGTCGGGCGTACTGCGGAGACCAGTGACGGACCGGCCGCCCGGATGGGGCTGTCCGCCGGCCAGCTGGTCCAGGAACTCGGTTTCGACGAGGACATCGACTTCGACTTCCGGGACGCCCTGGAGGACGAGCTCGGGACCGAGCTGCTGACCGAGGAGGACCAGGACCCCGTCGACGCGGTGGTGCTCTGGTGGCGTGAATCGGACGGGGACGTCGAGGACCTGGCCGATGCGCTGATGGACGCGCAGACGCTGCTGGACGCGGACGGCACGCTGTGGCTGATGACCCCGCGCAACGGGCGCACGGACCACGTGCCGCCGGCCGACATCGCCGAGGCCGCCCCGACGGCCGGGCTGCACGTGACCACCACCGCGGGCGTCTCGGCGGACTGGATCGCCAGCCGGCTGGTCGGCAAGCGCAACCGGTGACCCCGCGCGGTGGGTGAGCGGCCCGCACTGCGGGACCAGCACGGCCAGGACTGGCCGTGGCCGCCGCTGGCGCCCGTGCCCGGCCCCTCGGCCACGCCGGCCGGGCCCGACGGCGGTCCGGTGCCCTCCCGCTGCTGGCTGTTCTTCCTGCCCGGGGCCTTCACCCCGGTGTGCACCGCCGAGCTGGGCTGGGTGGACGAGTTGGCCGGTCGGCTGGCCCCGGCCGGCGTGGGGTTGCGGGTGATCTCCTGCGACGCCGCGGCGGTGCTGCGGCGGCTGGCCGAGGAGACCGGGCTGCGCACCCCGCTGCTGTCCGACTTCTGGCCGCACGGGGCCGCGGCCCGCGCCGTGGGCGAGTTCAACGACCTCACCGGCCGGCCCCACCGCAGCAGCGTCCTGGTGGACGCCTCCGGTGGCGTGCTGGCCCGGGTCCGCGCCGGCGCCGGCGAGGAGCGACGCCTGGAGGACCACCTCGACGCCCTGCCCGGTTGAGCGGCGCGGGCGATGCCGGCCGACGCAGGCCATGGCGTAGGATGGTGCGGTCCGGGGCCGCCGGACGCCAGGGCCTTTAGCTCAGCTGGTAGAGCACTGCGTTTACACCGCAGGTGTCGTCGGTTCGATCCCGGCAGGGCCCACTCTCTCGCCCGCCCAGCGGGCCGGACGCCCGGCCGTCCGAGGCGCCGGCTGGTCGCACGGCTGGGTCACGTGCTCGTGCCCGGTCAGCTCCAGGTGGTGTGGACCGACCTGGAGCACGACCCCGGCCAACAGCACCTGCGGGTGCCGCGGGGACCCGCCGGATGCGGCCTCGGTGCGCACGGACAACTCCCGCAGGGTGCCGGTGACGTCGAGGCCGGAGGCGGTCACGCGGATGGTCCGGCCGATGTGTCCCGGGGTGAGGTCTCGGGTCTTCATGGCGTGGTCCCTTCGAGGTCCTCGGCGCCGCGTGATGGGGCGCTGCCTGACCATAGTCTCGGCCCGGGCGGCGGGTGCTTCCAGCGTGGTCCGTACCGTTTTGTCCCCGGGGCATCGTGCCGGCCCACGTGTGACGTGCTCGAACACCTCGTGGCCCGGTCCTGGGCACGCGGCGGGACCCTGGATGGGCATAATCGAGGGGTGTTTCCCGTTGTGACGGTCGGTGCCGGCCTGCCCCGGACCGGCCCCGCCCGGGGCGAGGACGCCGCGGGGACACGAGCTGTCTGAGCTGTCTGAAGGGATAGGCACACACCATGGGTTCCATCACCCGAACCATCTTCAAGTCCAAGATCCACCGCGCCACGGTGACCCACGCCGACCTGCACTACGTGGGGTCCGTGACCGTGGACGAGGACCTGCTCGACGCCGCGGACATCCTGCCCGGAGAGCTCGTCTCGATCGTGGACGTGACCAACGGGGCCCGGCTGGAGACCTACACGATCGCCGGGGAACGGGGGTCCGGCGTGCTGGGGATCAACGGCGCGGCCGCCCACCTGGTGGGCGTCGGGGACACGGTCATCCTCATCACCTACGCCCAGATGACCACCGAGCACGCCCGCGCCTTCGACCCGACGGTGGTGCACGTGGACGGGGCCAACCGCATCGTCGAGCTGGGACACGACCCGGCCGAGGCCGTCACGGACGGCGTGCAGCGCCCGCCCCACGCCGTCGTGCGCTGACTGCGGTCGGCGGCGTTCACCGGCCGTTCACCGGCCCGTCACGGCGATCCGCCGCGCGGGTCTCCTCCCGGGCCGGGTCCGGTGCGATGGTGGACAATGAAGGCCAGTACCCACCGCGTCCGGGGCCCTGACGGTCATCCGGCGGTCCCGGCGCACCGTCCCTGTGAAGGAGAGTCCAGATGCTGCTGACACCGGACGCGCCCCGGGAGAACCTGCGGGAGTTCATCGACAAGATCCGGGACGGCGGCTACCAGGTGGTGGACCGGCACACCCCGGACCCGGATCTGATCGATCCCCAGGGCCGCGCGGTGGACACCTGGCGCGAGGACTACCCGTACGACGAGCGCCTTTCCCGCGAGGAGTACGACCTGGAGAAGTACAAGCTCCAGGTCGAGCTGCTCAAGCTGCAGTACTGGGGCGAGGACACCGGCCAGCGGCACATCATCGTCTTCGAGGGCCGCGACGCCGCCGGCAAGGGCGGCACCATCAAGCGCTTCACGGAGTACCTGAACCCCCGCACCGCCCGGGTGGTGGCGCTGAACAAGCCCTCGGACCGGGAACAGGGCCAGTGGTACTTCCAGCGCTACATCAACCACTTCCCGACCGAGGGCGAGATCGTGTTGTTCGACCGGTCCTGGTACAAC
Source organism: Citricoccus sp. (assembly GCA_036516315.1). GTDB lineage: Bacteria > Actinomycetota > Actinomycetes > Actinomycetales > Micrococcaceae > Citricoccus. The sequence continues at coordinate 8,323 of DATBUG010000223.1, read as the reverse complement.
CGGGCCGGCGTGGAGCGCGTCATGGGCTTCAGCAGCGACGAGCAGTACGCCACGTTCATGAGCCAGGTGCCGCTGTTCGAGAAGATGCTCGTGGACGACGGCATCCACCTGACCAAGTTCTGGTTCTCCGTGACCCAGTCCGAGCAACGGACGCGTTTTGCCATCCGGCAGATCGACCCCGTCCGCCGCTGGAAGCTCTCGCCCATGGACCTGGAGTCCCTGGACCGCTGGGAGGACTACACGGCGGCCAAGGAGGCGATGTTCCTGCACACGGACACCGACCACGCGCCGTGGACGACGATCAAGTCCAATGACAAGAAGCGCGCCCGGCTCAACGCGATGCGCTTCTTCCTGTCCCAGTTCGAGTACGCGGACAAGGACCACGAGGTCGTGGGCACGCCCGATCCGCTGATCGTCCGCCGCGGACGGGACGCCGTGGGGGACTGAGCCACCACCCGGAGCGCGTAGGCTGGGGGAGGCCTGGGGCGCCGGAGGGTGCGGCGGGCCTGAACTGTTGGCGGCAGCACCCTGGCGTGCTGGGAAGGAACGGCATGAAGGCGGACATCGGCGTCACGGGGCTGGCGGTCATGGGGGCGAACCTGGCCCGGAACTTCGCTCGTCACGGGTACACCGTGGCGTTGCACAACCGCAGCCGCGCCCGCACGGACGCGCTCGTGGCCGAGTACGGCGACGAGGGGACCTTCATCCCCACCGAGTCGCTGGCCGAACTGGTCGACTCCCTCGCGGTGCCCCGCCGGGTGCTGGTCATGGTCAAGGCCGGCCAGCCGGTGGACGACGTGATCGACCAGCTGGTGCCGCTGCTGGAGGCCGGTGACATCATCATCGACGCCGGCAACTCGCACTACGAGGACACCCGCCGGCGCGAGGCCGCGCTGGCCGCGCAGAACCTGCACTTCGTGGGAATCGGCGTGTCCGGCGGTGAGGAGGGCGCCCTCAACGGCCCCGCCATCATGCCCGGCGGTCCGCGCGAGTCCTACGAAGCGCTCGGGCCCCTGCTGGAGGACATCTCCGCCACCTACGACGGCGACCCGTGCTGCGCCTGGATCGGCACCGACGGCGCCGGGCACTTCGTGAAGATGGTGCACAACGGCATCGAGTACGCGGACATGCAGGTGATCGGCGAGGCCTACGACCTGCTGCGCACCGTGGCGGGGCTGGAACCGGCCGAGCAGGCCTCCGTGTTCGAGCAGTGGAACGAGACCGAACTGCGCAGCTACCTGGTGGAGATCACGGCCGACGTGCTCAGCCAGGTGGACGTGGCCACCGGCCGGCCGATGGTGGACGTCATCGTGGACGAGGCCGGGCAGAAGGGCACCGGGCGCTGGACCGCGATCTCCGGGCTGGACCTCGGCTCGCCGATCGCCGCGATCGCCGAGTCCGTGTTCGCCCGCTCGCTGTCCAGCCAGACCGCGGCCCGGGCCGTCGCCCGCGAGGCGCTCGCGGACGGCCTGGACACGGTCAGTGCGCCCCGTGAACTGCAGGACGAGGACCGCACCGCGATCGTGGAGGACGTCCGCCTGGCGCTGTACGCCTCCAAGCTGGTCTCCTACGCCCAGGGCCTGGACATGCTCACCGCGGCCGCCGCGCAGTACGGCTGGTCGCTGGACCTGGGCACCATCGCCTCGCTGTGGCGCAACGGCTGCATCATCCGTGCCGACCTGCTGGACACCATCATGCAGGCCTACGGCGGCCGGGACACCTCCCGCCACCCGGAGCCCGGGACCCTGGCCGAGGGCCAGCCGCTGAACCTGCTGTTCGCCCCCGAATTCAGCGAGGCGATCGCCGCGGCCGTGCCGGCCTGGCGCCGCGTGGTCGCCGCCGCGGTGGCGGCCGGCGTGCCGGTGCCGGTGTTCTCCTCCGCGCTGGCCTACTACGACGGGCTGCGCCGGGACCGCCTGCCCGCCGCCCTGACCCAGGGCCTGCGGGACTACTTCGGCGCCCACACCTACCGGCGGGTGGACCAGGAGGGGTCCTTCCACACGCTGTGGTCTGGGGACCGCTCCGAGATCTCCGCCTAACCGGCCCAGGACAGCCGGGCCCGGACGGACGACGCCGGCCGGTCACCTCTCGCGCAGGGAGGTGACCGGCCGGCATCGTCGGTCAGCGGCCCGGCCGGGGCGGCCGGCTCAGATCCACATGGCCGGGTCCACGTACTCCGCCGGGTCCACGGCCGGCTTGTGCTCCCGCGGCGAGCGGGGCCGCCACGTGGCCGGGACACCCGTGGCGATTGAGTCGGCCGGGGTGTCCTTGACGACCACGGCGTTGGCGCCCACGGCGGAGCCCTCGCCGATCTCCACCGGGCCGAGGATCTTCGCCCCGGCGCCGACCACCACGCCGTCCTTGAGGGTCGGGTGGCGCTTGACCTTGTCCAGCGACCGGCCGCCGAGGGTGACCCCGTGGTAGAGCATCACGTCGTCGCCGATCTCCGCGGTCTCGCCGATCACCACGCCCATGCCGTGGTCGATGAAGAACCGGCGGCCGATCGTGGCCCCCGGGTGGATCTCGATGCCGGTCAGGGACCGGGTCACCTGCGAGATGACCCGTGCGGGGGTCTTCAGGCGCTCGGTCTGCCACATCCGGTGGGTGAGCCGGTGGGCCCAGATCGCGTGCAGGCCTGAGTAGACCACGGCGACCTCCAGGTCGCCGCGGGCCGCCGGGTCGTGTGCCCGGGCGTTCGCGATGTCTTCCTTGAGGCGGGACAGGAAACCCACTGGTGGCCTTTCGGTCGGGTCGGTCGGGGGCTGGTGCCGGGATCGGCGGGGCGGGGGACGGTCAGCCGCGGATGTCCTCGTAGAGCACGGTGGAGATGTACCGCTCGCCGAAGTCGCACACGACGGCGACGATCAGCTTGTCCCGGTTCTCCTCCTTCTTGGCCTCCTCGAGAGCGGCGGCGACGATCGCGCCGGAGGAGATGCCGCCGAGGATGCCCTCCTGGGTGCCCAGGGCGCGGGCGGTGCTCACGGACTCCTCGAGGGAGGCGGCGTACACGTCGTCGTAGATCTCCCGGTCCAGGATTTCCGGGATGAAGTTCGCGCCCAGGCCCTGGATCTTGTGCGGGCCGGGCTTGCCGCCGGAGAGGATCGGGGAGTCGGCCGGCTCGACGGCGACGAGGCGCACGTCCGGCTTCTGCTCACGCAGGTAGCGGCCCGCCCCGGTGATGGTCCCGCCGGTGCCGATGCCGGAGACGAAGACGTCCACGGCGCCGTCGGTGGCATCCCAGATCTCCGGTCCGGTGGTGGAGTAGTGGGCCTGCACGTTGGCCTGGTTGGCGAACTGCTGGGCCCACACGGCGTTGTCCGACTCGCTGACGATCTGCTGGGCCTTCTCCAGGGCGCCGCGCATGCCGTCGGCCCCCGGGGTCAGGACGATCTCGGCCCCGTAGGCGCGCAGCATCACCCGGCGCTCGTTGGACATGGTCTCCGGCATGGTCAGCACGACCTTGTACCCGCGGGCGGCGCCGACCATCGCCAGGGCGATGCCGGTGTTGCCGGAGGTGCCCTCGACGATGGTCCCGCCCGGACGCAGCTGTCCGGAGGCCTCGGCGGCGTCCACGATGGCCCGGCCGATGCGGTCCTTGACGGAGTTGGCCGGGTTGTAGAACTCCAGCTTGACGGCGACCTTCCCGGGCAGGCCCTCGGTCAGCCGGTTGAGCCGGACAAGCGGGGTGCTGCCGACGGCCTCGGTGATGTTGTTCAGCAGGGTGGCCATGCGATGGTCCTTCCGGAAGTCGGTGCAGAATCGGGGGGGCGGGGGACCGGTGGCCGGGCACCGGCACGACGACCCGGACGGCGGCGTCCGGATTCCCGCAGATCAGCCTATGTCAGCGGCGAGCTGGACTGGGGTTCGATGAGCCATGCCGAGTAACGCTGACGTACCTTGGCCAGCTTCGGCGTGATGATCACGTGGCAGTACCCCACGTCCGGGCGGTTCGAGTAGAAGTCCTGGTGGTACCACTCGGCCGGGTACCAGCGCCCGGCCGGCTCGATCGTGGTCACGATCGGATCGTCCCAGTTGGCCTGGTTGCGCTCGATCGCCGCCCGGAACAGGGCCTCGTCCTGCGCATCGGCGGCGAACAGCGCCGAGCGGTACTGCGTGCCGACGTCGTGGCCCTGGCGGTTCAAGGTCGTCGGGTCGTGCCCGGTGAAGAAGATGTCCAGGATGAGGTCCGCGCTGATGACCGACTCGTCGAATCCGACCCGCACGGCCTCGGCGTGGCCCGTCCGGCCCGAGCACACGGTCTCGTAGTCCGGGTCCGGCCAGTCGCTGCCGGTGTAGCCGGACTCCACCGAGCTGACACCCCGGATGCGCCGGTACACGGCGTCCAGGCACCAGAAGCAGCCACCGGCCATGGTCAGCACGCGGGGGGAGGAGGTCCGGTTCTCTCGCACGTCGTCACTCACATCCGGGTACAGCACGCGGGGGCGCGGGTTCATTCCCGCCTCGGGCACAATGGCCCTATGAGTGCCGACACGCCGACTGCATCCGCACCCGCCGCCCTGAGGGGAACGGAACGCCGGGAGGGCGGGCGCACCCCGGCCCTCGCCCAGGTCCTGGAGTGTATCGAGGAGCTGTGGCCGGCATCGTTGGCCGAGGGCTGGGACGCCACCGGTCTCGTGGCCGGGCGTCCCGGCGGCCCGGTCCGCCGTATCCACTTCGCCGTGGACCCCGTGCAGGAGGTGGTCGACGAGGCCGTGGGGGCCGGGGCCCAGCTGCTGATCACCCACCACCCCCTGCTGCTGCGCGGCGTGCACTCGGTGGCGGCCACCGGTTTCAAGGGCGAGGTCGTCCACACCCTCATCGAGGGTGGCTGTGCCCTGCTCACCGCCCACACCAACGCCGATTCCGCCGTCGGGGGCGTCAGCGACGTCATTGCCGGCGTGCTGGGGCTCCAGGGCGTCACACCGCTGGCGCCCGCGGCCGACGGACTGCCGGAGGAGGGCGTCGGCCGGGTCGGCCGGCTGCCCCGGGCCCTGACCCTGGGCGAGTTCGCCGCCCGGGTGTTCTCGGCGATGCCTGCCGTGGCCGGCGGGGTCCGGGTGGCGGGGGACCGGGACGGTCTGGTCAGTACGGTCGCGGTGTGCGGTGGCGCCGGGGACAGCCTCTTCGACCAGGTGCGGGCGTCCGGGGCCGACGTCTACGTCACCGCGGACCTGCGCCACCACCCGGCCTCGGAGGCCCGGGAGGCCGCCAGGCTCGCCGGGGGACGCCCCTACCTCGTGGAGGTCTCCCACTTCGCCAGCGAGTGGCTGTGGCTGCCCGCGGCCGCCGAGGCCCTCGGCACCCTGCTCACCGACCGCGGGTACGACGTGGAGATCGCGGTCAGCGGCCTGAACACCGACCCGTGGGACTTCGTCCTCACCCCCGGCGCCTGAAGGAGCCTGCCATGACCGATTCCGCCACGCCCGCGACGACCGCCTCGCCGGAGGAGCAGGTGCGCCTGCTGGACCTGCAGGCCCTGGACACCGCCCTGGACCAGGCCCGCACCCGGATGCAGCACCTGCGCCAGGACCCCGAGTACCGGCGCCTGCAGCATCAGGCCGCCGAGCGGCAGGCCGAGGCCGAGCGCGCCGCCGAGGAGCTGGCCCAGGCGCGGGCCGCCGTCGAGGACGCGGACCGGGAGGTCTCCGCCGTGCGGGCCCACCGGGAGCGCAACCAGCGGCGGCTCGACGCCGGGGAGGGCTCGGCCCGGGACCTGGAGAGGATGATGCACGAGCTGGCCACGCTCGCCGAGCTGCAGGACCGTCACGAGGAGACGGAGCTCGCGGCGATGGACGCGGCCGAGCAGGCCGAGGTCGCCGAGGCCGAGGCCCGGGACCGGTTGGACCAGGCGCGGGCCGCCGCGGGGGAGCGGGGTGCGGCCCTGAAGGCCGAGGCGTCCGAGGTCTCCGCCCGCGGCAACGCCCTGACCCGGGACCGGGCGGCCCTGGCTACGCAGTTGCCCGCGGGGCTCGTGGCGCGGTACGAGAAGGTGCGTGCCCGCAATGGCGGGATCGGGGCCGCCCGGCTGGTCGGCAACCGCTCGGAGGCCTCCGGCCTGCCCATCAGCCCCGCGGACCTCGCGCAGATCCAGCAGGCGCCGGCCGATACGCTGGTGTACTGCCCGGAGTCCGGGGCCATCCTGGTCCGCGGCACCGAGGACTGAGTCCTGCCCGGCCTCCGGCCGGCACCGTTCACGAGACAGAGAAGGTGAGGCCCGTGCCCGAACGCGTCCTGCAGGTCGAGGCCGACGGCGGTTCCCGGGGCAATCCCGGCATCGCCGGCTACGGCGCCCTCGTGCGCGATCCGGACACCCGCGCGGTCCTGGACATCGACGCCGCCCCGCTGGGTCAAGCCTCCAACAACGTGGCCGAGTACTCGGGCCTCGTGGCCGGGTTGACCATGGCCCGCCGGATCGACCCCGAGGCCCGCGTGCACGTGCTGATGGACTCCAAGCTCGTGGTGGAGCAGATGAGCGGGCGCTGGAAGATCAAGCACGCGGACATGCAGAAGCTGGCCGCCCGGGCCCGGGCGATCCTGCCGCCCGGCCAGGTCACCTACGAGTGGATCCCCCGGGCACGCAACAAGGACGCCGACCTGCTCTCCAACGAGGCCATGGACGCCGGGGCCGCCGGCCGGGACTGGGTCCGTGCGGACTCCGGGGTCCGGGTCACCGGCACGACGCCGGCCGCGCCCGCCGCGCAGGGGCCCGCTGAGGTCCCGGCCGAGAAACCCGCCCAGGAACCAGCGGAGGAACCGGCGGACGCACCGGCCGGGGAACCGGCGGCGGGGGAGGGTGCCCCGGCCCGGCGGGTGGGACGGTTGCACCACGTGGAGATCTGGGTCGAGGACCTGCAGCGGGCGCGCCGGACCCTGGGCTGGCTGTTCGAACGGCTCGGCTACGCCGTCAGCGGTGAGTGGTCCGAGGGGACCAGCTACCAGGGGGCGGGGGAGTACCTGGTGCTCGAGTCCGGTCCGGACGTCCGGTCCGGCGGTCACGACCGGATGCGGCCGGGACTGAACCACCTGGCCTTCCACGCCGGCTCGCGCGCGGACGTGGACGCGCTGGTGGACGCCGCCGTCGAACGCGGCTTCACGGTGCTGTTCGCCGAGCGGCACCCCTTCGCCGGGGGCCGCAGCCACTACGCGGCCTACCTGGAGGCCCCCGGCGGCTTCGAGGTCGAACTGGTGGCGGACGCCGTGACCGCCTGACGCGCCGGGCCGCCGCGGTCCGCCGGATCACTCGGCGGCGTCGAGTCCCCGCTGGCGCAACCGCTCGCGCGTGTTCGGGTTGACCGAAGGCCGGAACGGCACCTCGACCACCTCGGCGGCCACCGGCCGCCCGGGGGTCTCCGCGTACTCGTCCGGCAGGTGGACCCACAGTTCGGTGCCCAGGGCCGTCATCGCCACGGGCACGAAGCCCATGGCGATGTTGTGGCCCAGTTCCGGGGAGTACCAGGGGGAGGTCACGTAGCCGACCGGCTCCGTGTCCGCGTCCGGACTGATGAGCCAGAAGTCCGGCGCGTAGTCCTCGATCGGCGCCCCGCCGAGCCGCATCCCCACGAGCTGGTGGGTGTAGGGCGGGGTGCCCGCCTCGATGAGCCGCCGGGCCTCCTCCAGGGCGGCCTTGCCGATGTAGTCGGACTCCTTGGTCCGCGGCACCTGGTACCCGAGGTTGACCTGGAAGGGCAGCGTCTCCTGGTCCATGTCCTGGCCCCAGGACAGGATCCCGGCGGCGATGCGCCGGTGGTGGGCCGGGGCCACCACGGCCAACTGGTGCGGCCGGCCGGCCTCGAGCACGGTGGTCCACAGCGTCTCCGCGTGCACGGTGGCGTCCTTGAGGTAGATCTCGTAGCCCTTCTCCCCGGAGAACCCCGTCTGGGAGACGACGACGTCGCACCCGCCGACCTGCCCGGCCAACAGGCCGTACGGCGGCAGGGCGGCGACCGCGTCACCGAACAGGTCCGTCATCAGGTCCACCGACTTCGGTCCCTGGACCTGGACCGGGGCGACGTCGATCTCCCGGATGTCCACGTCGAACCGCCGGCCCACGTTGACGCCCTGCAGCCAGAACAGCAGGTCCGAGTCCGAGAGGCTGAACCAGAACTCGTCCTCGGCCACGCGCAGCAGGACCGGGTCGTTGAGGATTCCGCCGTCCTCGTTGCACAGGATCACGTACCGGGCCTGCATCGGGCGGATCCTCGTGGCGTTGCGGGTGATGACGAAGTCCACGAAGGCCTCCGCGTCCGGGCCCAGCACCCTTATCTGGCGTTCGACGGCCACGTTCCACAGCGTCACGTGGTTCACGAGCGAGTCGTACTCCACC
>DATBUG010000222.1:0-4310 GCA_036516315.1 Citricoccus sp. | reverse complement strand
GGATCCCGCGGACGCCCACCTGGAGCACGCCCGGGACGGGAAGCTGAAGCTGAACCGGCCCCAGCGCGGGCTGATCGACGAGTCCGAGGCCCGCCAGTTGGTCGAGGACCGCGAACGCCTGCGCCGTCACGGCGTCGGCGGACCGCTGGACGGACGGATGCTGTCCAACCCGCCGGCGGGCGATGCCGGGGAGGACCGTCCCCAGGTGCGGCCGAAGGCCGAGGGGTGGACGCAGCAGACCAACGCCGAGGGCCGCCCCCTGTTGCAGTTCAAGCAACCGCGCGTGGCCCAGCCGAAGACCCACCTGGCCGACCTGACCATGGCCGAGCGCCAGGAGAAGGTCAAGGCCCTGGGGCTGCCGGCGTTCCGCGCCAAGCAGCTCTCCACCCACTACTTCGTGCACCACACCTCGGATCCCGAGCGGATGACCGACCTGCCGGCCGCGCAGCGTGAGCGGTTGGTGGGGGAGTTGATGCCCCCGCTGCTGACCGAGGTGCGCCGGCTGACCACGGACAACGGGGACACCATCAAGTTCCTCTGGCGCCTGTTCGACGGGGCGCTCGTGGAGTCGGTGCTGATGCGCTACCCGGGCCGGGTGACCCTGTGCGTGTCCAGCCAGGCCGGCTGCGGTATGAACTGCCCCTTCTGCGCCACGGGCCAGAACGGGCTGACCCGCAACATGTCCACCGCCGAGATCGTCGAGCAGGTGGTGCGCGCCAACGAGGTCATCGCCGCGGGGGCCCTGGGTGGCCGGCGGCGCGACGGCGGGCACGACGCCGAGCGGGTGACGAACATTGTGTTCATGGGCATGGGTGAGCCGCTGGCCAACTACAAGCGGGTCATCGCCTCGGTCCGCCGCATGGTGGACCCGGCGCCCGAGGGGTTGGGCATGTCCGCCCGCCACATCACGGTCTCCACCGTGGGCCTCGTCCCGGCGATCAACCGCCTGGCGGACGAAGGGATCCCGGTGACCTTCGCCCTGTCCCTGCACGCCCCGGACGACGGGCTGCGGGACGAGCTGATCCCGGTGAACTCCCGCTGGAAGGCGGACGAGGCGATCGACGCCGCCTACAACTACTTCGTGAAGACCGGCCGGCGCGTGTCCATCGAGTACGCCCTGATCAAGGACATGAACGACCACGCCTGGCGGGCCGACCTGCTGGCGAAGAAGCTCAACGCCCGCGGCCGTGGCTGGGTGCACGTGAACCCCATCCCGCTGAACCCGACCCCGGGCTCGATCTGGACCTCCTCGGAGCCGGACGTCACCCAGGAGTTCATCGACCGGCTCAACGACGCCGGCATCCCCACCACCCTGCGGGACACCCGTGGCAAGGAGATCGACGGGGCCTGCGGGCAGCTTGCGGCCGAGGGGGACGAGGAACAGGACGGCGCGGTCACGGCCCCCGACGCCGGCCCGGGCGGAGCCGCTGCCTCCATCGACCTGCGCGGCTGACCACCGGGCCGACTCTCTCCGCCGCCCCGGTGCAACCCTGTGCAACTGGCGGTCAGAAGATGACGTCCCCGCCCCGTTCTCGGGGCCTTCGCGTCATCTTCTGACCGCCAGTTGGGGTCGGTGGGGCGTGGCGGGTGTCCCGGGCGCTCCTGGGTCCGTGGGCCGGGACGCCCGGGATCAGGCGTCGACGTCGGCCGGGGCCGGGGCGGCCGCCGGCTGGTCCTGCTCCTCGGCCGGGGTGGAGCGGACGATGAAGGACCCCGCGAAGGCCACTAGCGAGATGATCGCACCCCACACCATGGCGTTGTGGATGCCGTCCATCAGGGCCACGGCGGGCTCGGTGCCGTCGGTGGCCCCCGCGATGGTCGCGGTGGTCATGACCGTGATGAACAGGGCGGTGCCGGCCGCACCGGCCACCTGCTGCAGGGTGGACAGGATCGCACTGCCGTGCGAGTAGAGCCGGCGCGGCAGGGCCCCCAGGGCCGAGGTCATCAACGGGCTGAACATGAAGGACAGGCCCGCGTTGAGCGTGACGTGCCACGCGATCACGGCGCCCAGCGTGCTCTCCGCGGATAGCGTGGTCATGCCCCACAGCGCCACGGAGACCACGGCGGTGCCGGGGATGACGAGCGGGCGCGCCCCGAACCGGTCGAACAGCCGGCCGACGATCAGCCCGAGCACGCCCATCACCATGCCACCGGGCAGCAACGCCAGCCCGGTGTCCATGGTGCTCTCGCCCAGGACGTTCTGCAGGTAGATCGGCAGCACGATCAGCGTGCCGAACATGGCCATCATGCCGATGATCATCAGGGTCAGCGCGATGGTGAAGGTCGGCGCGGAGAAGGCCCGCACGTCCAGCAGGGCGTGGTCGCGCAGTCCGAGCTGGCGCCAGGTGAACACGGCCAGCGCGGCGAGGCCGATCACCAGCGGGATAGCCGGTGGCACCAGGGCATCACCCTCGGCCGCGGCGCCGATGCTGCTGAGACCGAAGACGAGTCCGGCGAAGCCGAAGCCGGACAGCACCACGGAGAGCACGTCCAGCGGGACCCGCTGGGTCTCGGTCACGTTGCGGATCATCGCCACGCCCAGGACCAGCGCCAACGTGGCGATGGGCAGCATGAGCAGGAACATCCAGCGCCAGTCCAGCAGGTCCAGGATGATGCCGCCGATGGTCGGTCCGGTCGCCGGGGCCACGGCGATGACGATGGAGATCACGCCCATGGTGCGCCCGCGGCGGTTGACGGGCACCACGTTCAGCACGGTGGTGAACAGCAGCGGGAGCATGATGGCCGTGCCCACGGCCTGCACCACGCGCCCGGAGACGAGCACGAGGAACGTGGGGGCGAGCGCGGCCAGCAGGGTGCCGAGCAGGAAGCTGACCATGGCGATCGAGAAGACCGTCTTGAGCGGGAACCGGGTCAGCAGGTAACCGGTGATGGGGATGACCACGGCCATGGTGAGCATGAACGCGGTGGTCATCCACTGCGCCGTCGCGGCCCCGACGCTGAACTCGCGCATCAGGTCGGGCAGGGCCACACTCATGACCGTCTCGTTGAGGATCACGACGAACGCGGAGACCACGAGCAAGGCGATGACCCGGACCGCGCCGGCGGGAATGCCCGGGTCGGTGGGAGCGGGGGCGGAAATTGCCGGCCGGCCGGCCGGTGCTCCGGGGGCGGCGCCGGTGCGGGGCGCGGGGTCGTGCATGGAGTCGTGACTGGAGTCCCGGTGGGAGCCTGGGCGGGCGGGCGTCGGCACGGTGGACCTCTCTACAGGATGAAACGGGAACCTGACTGGCTCCGATGGCCCAACAGGCAAGCACCGCAGCATATTCCCGGATCGCGCTGCAACCTTCGCGCCGTCATGCCGGTAGTAGGCGGTGTGAGCACCTCAGTGCCCGCACGGACGGCCCGCCCGGGCCCCTTCGAGAGGACAGCATCATGCGCAAGGCCCTTCCCCTGGCAGTCACTGCGGCATGCGGCGTGGCCGTACTCGGCACGGCGTTGCCGGCCACGGCCGGCGAGACGGCGGGATCCGGCGGTGAGGCCGCGACGCTGTCCGTTCTCCATGGCGTGCCGGACACCACCGTGGACGTCTACGTCGACGGTGAGCGCACCCTGGACGACTTCGCCCCGGGTGACCTGGCCGGCCCCCTGGAACTTCCCGCCGGTGAGTACGAGATCGCGGTGACCGCCGCGGACGCCCAGGACGATTCGGAGCCCGTCATCGGCCCGGTGAGCGTCACGCTGGACGGTGGCAGCGACTACACGGCGGCGGCCCACCTCGACGCCGAGGGACAGCCCACCGCCACCGCCTTCGTGAACGACACCTCCGCACTGGATGCCGGGAACGGGCGCCTGGTGGTCCGTCACGTCGCCGCGGCCCCGGCCGTGGACGTCTGGGCGAACGGCGAGGTGGCCGTGCCCGGCCTGGCGAACCCGGACGAGCAGTCCCTGGACCTGCCGGCCGGGGCCATCGAGGCCGCGGTCTCCGTGGCGGGGGAGTCCGACCCGGTACTCGGTCCCGCGAGCGTGGAGGTCACAGAGGGGGCCGCGACGATCGTCTACGCCTGGGGTTCGGCGGAGGACGGTTCGCTCGCCCTGGCCACCCAGACGGTCGAGGGGATGCACTCCGCGCCCGGTGGCGTCCCCACGGGCAACACCCAGGTGCCCGCCGAGGGCCAGGGCCTGTGGTGGGCCGCGGGCGGTGGCGCACTCCTGGTGGCCGCGGCCGGTGCGGTGTCGGCGTTGCGGCGCCGGCCCTCCGTCCGTGCCTGAGACCGCCCGCTGGGGCCGGCGCCCGCGCCGTGAGTCCAGGGCGGCGGGGGGAGTCCTCGCCGCCCTGGCGGTCGCCGTCG